>JBHELE010000123.1:0-4666 GCA_046263235.1 Actinomycetota bacterium | reverse complement strand
ACTGTTTCGCCCGGTCGACGTCTGACACCGGAATGACCACGACCTCGAGCTTCCACTCCATGACAGTCCCCTTCCGTTCAGGGCGACGCGGTGGGCGCCGCGTCAGCGCCGCGTGGACCTTCTTCGGCCCGAGCCTTGCGGATCAGGAGGATCCCCATCGCGGCCAGCCACAAGGTGATGACCGTGGGACCGATGATGGTCAGGACCCGGGAGGCGCCCGTGGGCTCGCCCACGTACGCCTGAATCAGCCCTGCCGCGATGGACAGGACGCCGGCCCCGGCCACGGCCCACCCGAGCCACCGCGGGTACACGCCGCTCAGCGCGACCGACAGACCGAACAGGATGAACGTCGCGGCGGCGAACACGAAGTTGAACAGGCTCGCCAGGGCGAAGTTGATCGTCTCGTTGACGTGAACGAGGCCGAGGGCCGCGGCGCGATCGCCCGGTGCCGCCGTCTCCCATTCCTGCGCCAGCTGTCGCGCCGCGACGCCGTCCAGGATCAGCAGCACCAATCCGATCGCCGCGCCAGCCACGCCGACGACCAGACCGAAGCGGGCCAGTGCACCCGCCACGCCGGCGTGGATCGAATGATCGATCCCGACCAGGCCGATCAGCATGAGGATGATCCCGAGCACGATGGCGAGATGCACCGGCACCCATATCTCGCTGCCGGCGATGACTCGGGCGACGCCCTCGGGATCGTCCACGGGCGTGACCGGATGCATCAGGTTGCCGACCATCCCGAGCAGCGCGCCGACGAGCGCCGACCAGCCGCCGACCCGGTAGATCCACCGATCGTAGGAAGCCGTGGCCATCATCAGAAATCTATCTTCCCGTGATCAGCGACTGACCGCAGCGGCCGGCTAGCGCGAGACCCGGCGACGCGGTCAAACGCTCCGTACGGCCGGGATGACCTCGCTGGCGAGACGTTCGGCCTGTTCTTCGGCGTCAGGTCCGACGGGACAGAAGTTGAACGCGGTGAACCCGAGCCTCGCGAACTCCGAGAGCCGCTCCGCCACGCGCTGTGGACTGCCGGCGACGACCGTCGGGTCATGTCCGTTCGTGTCGTCGACACGGACGTCGACGTTATAGACCAGGGTGACGGCGTCGGGGTCGCGGCCCGCCTCCTTCGCTGCCCGGAGGATCCGGTCGCGCATCGCGGGTACCTGCTCGGGAAGCGCCAGCTCGTAGGTCGGTATCCACCCATCGGCCAGCCGGCCGGTGAGGTCGAGCGCACGAGGTCCGTACGTGCCGAGCCAGATCGGGATGCGGTGGTCGGCCTTGGGTTCGACCTCGGCCGCGCTCGTTTCGTACAGGCGGCCTTGGGAGGTGAAAGTGCTCTCGGACCACAGGCCCCGGGCGATCCGGATGGCATCCTCGAGGCCATCGACCTTGTCGCGGGGGGACCGGACGCCCAGCCCGAGCGCGGCGAACTCCTCGTCCGAGTACCCGCCGCCCAGGCCCAGGATGAGCCGTCCGTTCGACAGGCGGTCGAAGCTCTCCGCCATCTTCGCCACGACGGCCGGGCTGCGATACGGGACACCCAGGACCCGGGTCGCGATGCGGATCCGCGATGTCGAGGCGGCGATCCAGGACAGCATGGTCCACAGCTCGTACCGCGGCTCGGGCCCGTGGATGTGGTCGTTCGCCGAGACGAAATCGAACCCGAGCTCCTCGGCCCTTCGCGCGTAGCCCACCGGGTCGGCGTCGGGTCTCGCCGACGGCGGGACGTTCAGTCCGAACTCGATCACGTGATCACCCCGCCCACGATCAGGGACACGCCGAATACTCCGAGGAGGGCGGCCAGGCCCCGGCGAACCCACGTGGCGACCCGCTCGCCGGCTCGCCGGACCCCCAATCCGCCCAGAAGGACCACGGACCCGTCGCCCAAGGCCAGCCCGAACACCAGTGCGGCCACGACGAGGAGCGCGCCGCCGGCTCCGCCGTCCTCGGCGGCGGACGCGAACACTGGCGAGGCCACGGCGCCCAGGAACAACCATGCGCCCGGGTTCAAGAGGACCGCGAGCGACCCCCGCGCCATCGGGGAGAGCGACCGACGCGCGATGTCGGCCTCGTCGACGCGGCCCGCCGACCGCATGCCGTCCACGGCGAGCCACAGGAGCAAGGCCCCTCCGGCGATCTTCAGGACCCGAAGCACGATTCCCGTGGGGGTCACCACCGACAGACCGAGCGCCAGCGCCACCAGCAGCGTGGCGAACGTCACCGCCGCGCCCGCCATGGCCCGGAAGCCGCGGGCCATCCCGCCCCGGATCGACTCGGTCATGAGGACGGCCTGCACCGGGCCCGGCGCGCCGGCCAGGGCGATTCCCAGGCCCAGCCCGGTCCCGAGCAACGAAGCCACGTCAGTCACGCCGGCGATCAGGGCCCGGGGCATTCTGGCGGCGACGATCGGCGCCGATTACTTGCACAGACAAACACTATCATCACGATAGTTGTACGTGCAACTTTTCACTTGATACGATCCGCTCATGCCTCGCCACAGACTCTCCGAGACCGAGATGCGGGCCTGGCAGTCGCTCCTCCACGCCCACCACGATGTCACCACCAAGCTGGAGGCGGAGCTCCAGGACGCACACGAACTCTCGATGGGCGAATACGACGTGCTTATCCGCCTGGCCCGCGCTCCGGACCGCGCGCTTCGCATGAGCGAGCTGGCCGATCGGGTGATGCTCTCCCCGAGCGGCCTGACCCGTCTGGTCGATCGCCTGGTTCGGAAGCGGCTCGTCCGCAGGGTTCCGGATCCGATCGACGGCCGGGCCGCCCTGGCCAGCCTCACGTCCACGGGGCTCCATGCGGCGCGGCGGGCGGCGATCACCCACCTCCGCGGGATTCGAAACCATTTCACGGGACGTCTCAGCGATTCGCAGCTGGCCCGCGTGGCCACGGCGCTGGAAACGATCACCGGCCCTCACGAGCCTCACTGATCCCGCGCGCGGCACTCCCGGGCAGGAATCCCGCCGCCACCCGCTACGTTGTGGTTGGCATGGCGACGAAGACCGTTCCTCACGCGGAGACGTCCGCGCCCCCGGCTCCGCTGATCGACGTCGCCCTCCTGTCCGTGGCCCTGATGTGGGCATCCACGTTCACCCTGTTCAAGATCGCCTGGAGGGATATCGACCCGGTCGCCTTCACCGCCGTTCGGTTCGCGGCGATGTTCGTGTTCTCGGTCGCGATCCTGGCGATGTCGCGGCACCGCGTTCGGCCGGCTCGCCGCGACCTTCCCGCGCTCATCGCGTCCGGCCTGACCGGATACTTCCTCTATCAGATGGGGTTCATCCTGGGGCTGGACCGAACCTCAGCCCTGGCCGGGGCGATCCTCATCTCGACCCACCCCATCTTCTCCGTGCTGTTCCTGTGGCTGGTGAGGCGCGAGCGTCCGGCCCGCCTGGAAGTGGCCGGAGTGATCCTGGGGTTCCTCGGAGTGGCGGTCTTCCTGCGGGCATGGGATGCGTTGGCCACGGCCGGCATCGGCGACCTCTTCGCCCTCGGAGCCGCCGCCGCGTTTGGTGCGTACGGCGTGATCAACCAGCCACTCACCGCGCGGTACCCATCGCGTGAGCTCATGTCGTACGGCCTGGCCGTGGGAGGGCTCCTGGTCGCGGTCGTGGGGATCCCCGCGATGGTGCACCAGGATTGGGGCGGCATCGGGCTGCCGGCGTGGCTCATCCTGCTCTACGCCGTGGTCGGGCCCGTGTACCTCGCGTACATGTTGTGGAACTGGGCCATCCGGCACCGCGGCGTCGCCCGGACGGTCGTGTACGGGTTCCTGGTCCCGGTCCTCGGGGGGGTCATCGCGGTGATCTGGCTCGGCGAACGGCCGTCTCTCGCGGAGATCGCCGGCAGCCTTCTCGTCGTGGCCGGCCTGATCGTGACGAGGGCGGGACGGGTCGCCTCGACACGCGTCGACACGCCCCGAAGCGACGCGGTGCTGGAAGAGGACGCCGCCGTCTAACCCGCTGTTTCGCTCTTACGCGCTCCGGTCGTCCGCGGTCTCCTCTCGTCCGCACAGGCGGTTCTCGTTCAGGCAATGCCGAACGAGGGCGGCCAGTTCCTGCTGGTCCCAGGCGTTGAAGAAGTCGGCATGGGCCGTCCACGGTGAGCCGGAAGCCAGACGAACGCCGCGTCCACCCGGTGTGAGATACCTGACGTTCAACGAGATGAGCGGGACCGGAACCGGGTGGGTCGAAGGACACACCCAGAGCCCGTCGTCACCGTACTCGGCGTACGCCATGTGCGACTTGTGGTCGCCGCTGTCGAGGTTCTGGCCGTCCCAGCAGTCGGGGAACGTGAACGTGACCAACAGGTTCGTCTTCGGCACGCAGCGAGGAACGCCTCGACCACCCCCGGTCGGAACGCCCGCGATCTCACACCGCCAGTTGACGAAGGCCGGATCGGGCGGTCCGGTGGCGTGTGAGTCGCCGACGATCATCTTCAGCCCGGGTGGAAACGGCATGATGGTCGGGGGCTCCTTGCCCGCCGCCTGGTAGTAGATCGCCGACTCCTCCGGCTCGACCGGCACGCCGTCCTGGTAGAGCGTGGGCACGCAGTAGCCGGCCGTGTCGCCGAGCCGGAGACACCGCGTGCCTGCCTCACGCATGCGCGCAGCCGTGGAGAACGCGTTCGTGGACACGTTGCCGATGAAGTC
>JBHELE010000122.1:0-2863 GCA_046263235.1 Actinomycetota bacterium | reverse complement strand
ACCTGGCCGCCTTCCTCGACGAGGTCCACGCGTTTTCTCCACTGGAGGGAGAGCTGACACTCCGAGCGTTCCTCGATTACGTGGACACGGTCGAGGCCGGTGAGAAGCAGGAGTGGTCGCCGGTCCAGCCGAGCGACGAGGACTCCGTCAAGGTGATGACGATCCACCAGGCCAAGGGTCTGGAGTTCGACACGGTGTTCGTGCCGGGACTGGCGCACGAGGTCCTTCCCGACGACCGGGTGCAGCACAACCCGGCGGAGAAGGGGAAGTCGCTGGACTTCGAGCTGCGGGGGGACGCCGCGGTCCTGCCGACCCTCGATCAGCACAAGGGGGTGCTGAAGCACTTCTGGCGGGCGCTGAAGGAGCAGCAGACCATCGAGGAGCGGCGGGCCTGCTACGTGGCGCTGACACGGGCCAAGCGCAGGCTGTTCGTGACCGGGGCGCACTGGTACGGCGAGGGCGAGTCCGCCAAGCGTCCGAGCGCGTTCTTCGATGAGCTCGCCCAGTGGGGCGAGGAGACCGGACAGGCGGTCGTGGATCGAGGTCCCGACCCCGGCGACGCCAACCCGCTGGTCGGATACCGGCAGCGATTCGTCCGGGACTGGCCCGGACCGGCCCGGCGCGACGACTCGGATCCGTTGTTCCCGGAGGGGTGGCGGAAGGCCGCCGTGACGGCTGCGACACTGGGAGGAGTGCAGGAACGGCTGCTGGAAGGGTTGGAGGGGAGCGACCGCGACACGTATCGCCGGCTGTCCGGCGAGCGGCGGTCCCTGGCCGCGCACCTGCTGGAGCGGGAGCGGACCGGGTCACGGCAGACCGTGCTCCCGCTCACCGTGGCCGTCGGCGGGGTCATGGACTACGCGCGGTGTCCGAAGCGGTTCTACTGGTCGTCGGTGCGACCGCTCCCTCGGTTCAGCGGTCCGGCCGCCCGCATCGGGACGCAGATCCACGCGTGGATCGAACGCCGCTCCAGCGGGCAGGCCTCGCTGCTCGAGCTCGAGGAGACCCCGGACCTGACCGTGGAGGAGCTCGCCGGTGAGCCCGGCCGGATCGACCGGCTGCAGCGCGCCTTTCAGGACAGTCGCTTCGCCGACCGGATCCCGCTGTACGCGGAGCGGCCCTTTCTCCTGCACGTGGACGGCTTCACGGTGAGCGGGCGGATCGACGCGATCTTCGGCACGCCGGACGGCCCGTGGGAGATCGTCGACTACAAGACCGGGAGGCCCCCGGGCTCCGACGACGACGTCTCCGGTCTGCAGCTGGACATCTACGCGCTTGCCGCGACCGAGGTGTGGGGGAAGGATCCGAACGACGTCACGTTGACCTACCTGTACCTGGCCACCGGCGAGGAGGACTCCCGTCCGGCCGGGGATCCCGAGCTGGTCCGAAAGCGGGTGCACCAGACGCTGTTGGCCATGGCGGAGGGGAGCTTCGAACCGACGCCGGGACCGCAGTGCCGGTGGTGCGACTTCCTCTCGTTCTGCGACGCCGGCAAGCGTCACGTCGCCGCGGCCGAGCCTGGTGCGTAGGGAGGTCCGGCCGACTAGTCCCGGCGGCGGGGCATGGTCGCCGACCGCCGCAGGAGCCGGCTGAGGTCGTCCGCTTCGATCACGCCGACCAGTCGCCCGTCGTCCAGGACCAGGACGGCTTGCCCGCGCGCTTCCTGCAGCCGCTCCGTGACGCCGAGCAGCGGATCGTCGGGGCGGGCCTCGACGATCCCGCCGAGGTCGCCCATGGCGTCGCGCACCGGCGCGTCGAGCACCTTGCCCTCGGCGATCTTCAACGAGACGAACCCGACCACGCGGTCGTCCTCCGTCACCGGGAAGGCCTCCCCCCCATGGCCGTCCAGATACGCGCGAACCGCCTCTCGCAGCGACAGATCCGCGGGGATCGTTGGCGGGGGGGCCGACATGACGTCACGGGCTGTCGTTCCCGCCAGGAGCCTCGTTCGCTCTCCCTCCACCAACGACTCGCTGGCGGCCCGGAACAGGAACCAGCCGATGAAGGCGAACCACGCATCGCCCAGGCTTCCCGTGGTGACCAGCAGGCCGAGTCCGACCGCCGCCATGACGGCGCCGAGGACCTGCCCGGCCCTGGCCGCGATTCGAGTCCCGGTTCCGATGTTGCCCGTGGCCCGCCATACCAGGGAGCGAAGCAACCGCCCCCCGTCCAGCGGAAGGCCCGGAAGCAGGTTGAACAGGCCGAGGATGATGTTGATCCGACCCAGGTACTCGAAGATCCGGTCGAGATCCGAGCCCGCCGCAACGGCCGCGTGGGCCAGCAAGAAGAGGCCCCCCACACCGAGGCTGGTCAGCGGGCCGCCGGCCGTGACCAGGAACTCGTCGAACGGACCCTTCGACTCGAGCCGCGCGTGGGTGGCTCCGCCGAAGAAGACCAGCGTGATGCCGCCGACCTCGATGCCGCGGACCCGAGCGACAAAGGCATGGGCGAGCTCGTGAGCCAGCACCGAAAGGAAGAACAGGACCGCGGTCGTGACGGCCAGCAGGCCGACCACTGTCGGCGACGTGCCGGTAAAGGCGGCGCGTTGGGCCAGAAGGGCCCACAGGTTCACGGTAATGAGCACTGCGACGATCGGCCACGAGGGGTCGATCCGAATGTCGATCCCACCGATTCGACCGATCCGCCAACCCCTGAGCATCGCGTGGCTCTCCGTGCAGCTCGGACCCGCCGTCAGGCACGGCGTTCGTCCCAGGGTAGCTCAGGCGCTCAGATCGATGCGGTCCGGGTGTGCGTAGACGTTGAACGACTCGTCGCGGAGAAAACCGACCAGCGTCATGCCGAGTCGCTGCGCGGTGTCCACGGCCAGGGTCGACGGTGCGGACACCGCGCACAGGAGCGGGAC
>JBHELE010000121.1:0-3305 GCA_046263235.1 Actinomycetota bacterium | reverse complement strand
CCTGCGGACAGATCTACGTCCGCGACCTACGAACCGGAAGGACGGCCATGGTCTCGATCTCCTCCTCTGGCGAGCCCGGAGATGCTCCCAGCGGGCTGGGTGAGAACACCCTAGGGCGCGGCGCGGTCCTATCGGCCGATGGTCGGTTCGTGGCGTTCACTTCCAACGCCGCCAATCTGGTCCCGCGGGACACGAACGTGTGCCCCGCGTTTGTGCCGACCTACCCGGCGGTTCGACCCGGGACGTGTCCCGACGTGTTCGTCCACGATCGCGACGCCGACGGCGACGGCATCTTCGACGAAGATCCACGGTTGGAGCCCGGAGCCGTCTCGACGACACGCGTCTCCGTTCCGTCGGACGCTGACCAGGGTGATGGGTCGAGCGACTCCCCATCCATCTCCGCCGACGGACGCTACGTGGCCTTCGCCTCACGAGCTGGGAACCTGGTTCCGGGCGACAACAGGATGTGCAAGCTCCGTGACACCGCTGACTCCCCCGTTGCCCTCTACAACTGCGTTGACGTCTTCGTCCATGACCGAGCCACAGGCCGCACCTTCCCGGTGTCGGTCTCTTCAACGGGACGGTGGGGCAACCGAGACTCCGGAGGTCTGCCGTACCGGCTCCTCGGCGTTGGCCTCGCCATCTCCGGCGACGGTCGTCACGTGGCTTTCGTCTCGGAGGCCTCGAACCTCGTTCCCAGGGACCGCAACGATCGGCGGGACGTCTTCGTTCACAGCCTCCGGGATGGTCGAACGATCCGCGTCTCCACGTCCGCCTCGGGGCAGGACGCCAGGGGGCACTCAGCCGGGCCAGCGATCTCGGCAGACGGGCGGTACGTGGCCTTCTATAGCAGCGCCTCGGATCTGGTCCGGGGCGATCGGAACGGCGCGAGTGACGTGTTCGTTCACGACCGCGACACCGACGGCGACGGTCGCTACGACGAGGAGCGGGCGACCTCGACCGCGGTGGCGTCCCTATCGTCTACGGGACGTCTCGGGAGCAAGGGCAGCGGATATCCGTCGATCTCGAGCGACGGGCGTCATATCGCCTTCCTCTCGGCGTCGCCCAACCTCGTACCAGGCGACACGAATGGAAGCGCCGATCGCACCAACGTGGGCGTGGACGTCTTCGTCCGCGATATCGCTCGTGGGATCACGATCCGGATCTCTATCTCGTCGAAGGGGGAGGAGGCGCGGCTCGGCGGCGCGGTTCAGCCAAGCACGCCGAGCGTCTCGGCCAGCGGGACGCTGCTCGCGTGGGACGCTGCGGCCAGCGACCTGACGGATGACGAGGACTACGCCGGCATCGACGTCTTCGTGCACCGGCTGATTTGGCGGTGAGGATGGACGCTGGAGCAAGGGCTGGCCGTCGCGTCGCCCGGCTGCCCCTGGCGCTGAAGCTCCTGACACCCTTCCTGGTCCTGATGCTCGTCGCTGGCGCCCTCGGCGCCTTCCTGATCGTCCGGGATCTATCCGCGAGCGCCGAGGCATCGCTCGAACGGGAGCTCGCACGTCGGTCGCTGGCGGCCGAATCGCTCTTCCAGGACCGCGAGCTTTACCTCCTGGAGTCGGCGAGCTTCGCGGCCAACGTTGAGGGGATGGCCCCGGCCGTTCGGGTGGAAGATGCTCCTCGGATCCGGGAGCTGCTGCGATCGGTGCTCGCCCTCAAGACCGACCTCACGTGGGTCGGCGTGGTCGATGCGAGCCGGGGCTCGGTGGTCGGGTTCCTCCGCCAGCGGCCGGGCGGGCCTCCCGCGGTCGCCCGGCTCGGCTCTTGGACCGGAGGGGCCATCGTCCAGCGAGCCGTCAATGACGAGGACGGCGGCCGGCACGCTGGCTTCGTCCGCCTTGGACGGCGCTGGTCCTACGCGGTCGCCTCACCTATATGCACGGGGGGCAGTACCTGCCGCGCGGTGGGAGCCGCCTTCGCCGCGATCCGCGTCGATGTCTTGGTCGCTGAGGCGGTGGATCGCCTGACGTCCGGTGTCGCCCAACCGTCCAGCGCGGGGCTTGCGGTATTTGGGCCGAACCGCCGCCTGCTCGGCGCCATCGGTCCCGTCCCTGAACGGCTACCGGCAGAGGCGGGGGGCGATGGCCCCGTACGCACCACCCAACTACTGGATGGGCAGCACAGCGCCACGCTGTTCTCCAGCCTCAGGTTGGTCAGGCCGAGTGGGGGGACGCTGGCCGTATCCATCCCTACGGCGACAGCGTTCTCGGCGGCACGCCAGGCCGGGATCCGGCTGGCCACGCTGATGCTCCTGGCCATGGCCGGCGTCATGACGATCGGCGCCCTGCTCGTACGGGCGATGCTGCGTCAGGTTCGGTCGCTCGTTGAAACCAACCGGCAGCTCGGGGAGGGCGACCTCTCCGCTCGGGCGCCCATCCTGTCCGGAGATGAGCTCGGCGAGCTGGCCGCAGGCGTGAACGAGATGGCCGAACAGCTCGAGGCCAGCTACGAGACCCTCGAGATGCGGGTCGCGGAGCGAACGGAAGAGGTGCGCCGCCTCCTGCGGGAGAGAACGGAGTTCTTCGCGGCGATGAGCCACGAGTTCCGAACACCGTTGGCGGTGATCATGGGGAACGTCGACATGCTGCTTGATCCGGAGTACCGGCGCGAGCGCGAGAACGTCGCTGATGCGGGCCGCACCATCAAGGAGTCGGCGGCGCAGCTCCTCGCCGTCGTCAACGACATCCTCAGCCTGGCGCGGGCGGAGACCGGCCAGCTGGAGCTGGTTCTCCAGGACACGGATCTCGGCGAGGTGATGGGAGACGTCCGCCGAACGGTGAAGGGGCTGACTCAGGCCGCCGGGCTCCGAGCGCGGATCGAGGTCCCGGATGGGCTGATGGTCCGGGCCGATCCCCTTCGACTGCGAGAGATCCTCCTGAACCTCGTCGACAACGCGGTGAAGTACACGCCGCCCGGGGGCACGGTCACCGTGTCCGCGGTGTCGAAGCGGGACGTGGCGGCCGTGACGGTAGCCGACACCGGGGTCGGCATCCCGGCCGATGCCCTGGAGCGCATCTTCGAGCCCTTCTTCCGAGTCAAGGGGACGACAGCGCAGCGAGGGCAGGCTTCCAGCGGGCTTGGGCTGGCGCTGACGAAGCGACTCGTTGAGGCGCAAGGCGGCGACATCCGCGTCGAGAGCGTCCCGGGGAAGGGAACGACGTTCACCTTCACGCTTTCGGCGGTCCGCGGGGGTCGCGGCGACCAGCCTCCGGGCGGCGCCCTCGACATCGGTCCGGTGTTCTCCGGGAACACCAGCAGCTAGACGGACACTGCACGGTCGCACCCCCGCGCTGTTC
>JBHELE010000120.1:0-2685 GCA_046263235.1 Actinomycetota bacterium | reverse complement strand
GGGGAATCCCACACCTCGAGCTTCAGCTCGACGGTCAAGGGGACGTCGCCGAACTCGGTCCCCTCCAGCCGGATGTGCGCCCACTTCCGGTCGTCCAGCCACGGAACGTAGTCGGACGGGCCGATGTGGATCCGGTCCTTCGGCAACGGCGTGCGGAGCTGGCTCTGCACGGATTGCGTCTTCGAGATCTTCTTCGACACGAGCCGCTCGCGCTCCAGCATGTTCTTGAAGTCCATGTTCCCGCCGAAGTTGAGCTGGCTGGTCCGTTCCAGGCGGACGCCCCGGTCCTCGAACAGCTTGGACAGGACCCGGTGCACGATGGTCGCGCCGACCTGGCTCTTGATGTCGTCACCGACGATCGGCAGACCCGCGTCCGCGAAGCGGCGAGCCCACTCGCGGTCGGACGCGATGAACACCGGCATGCAGTTGACGACGGCACACCCCGCCTCCAGCGCGGCCTGGGCGTAATGGCGGGTGGCCACCTCGCTCCCGACCGGGAGATAGTTCACGAGGACCTGTGCGCCGGCCTCACTCAGGGCCGCGGCGACGTCGACGGGGGTCTCGGTCGACTCCGTGATCGTCTCGCGGTAGTACGTGCCGAGCCCGTCCAGCGTGGGGCCGCGCTGGACGTCGACGCCGAGTGGCGCGACGTCGGCGAACCGGATGGTGTTGTTCGGCTCGGCGACGGCCGCTTCGGCCACGTCACGGCCGACCTTCTTCGCATCGACGTCGAACGCCGCGACGATGCGGACGTCCGAGACGTGGTACTCGGCCAGCTTCACGTGCATGAGCCCCGGGATGGACTCGCCGACGGGAGCGTCCTTGTAGTACTCGAGCCCCTGGATCAACGCCGACGCGCAGTTCCCGAGACCGACGATGGCCAGTCGAATGGGTTCCTTCGTCACAGCGCACGGTCCTTTTGTGCGAGTGGCCGGCCGCTCTTGGACCGGGCCGACCGCCGGGGCGCCGGATCGGTCTCCCGTCGCTCGGCCTGGATCAGTTCGTCGAGCCACCGGATGTCGTCCTCGGTCGTTCGAAGCTCGTGGTTCATGAGCGAGAGCGCGTAGTTGTCGAGGCTCTGCTTGTAGCTCCGGAGCTTCTCCTTCAGGGTGAAGCCCCGCCCCTCCAGGTACGCCCGCCGGCGCTCCAGCAGGCGGATCCGCGTCTCGGGTTTCAGGTACTTGAAGAAGGCCAGCCGCACCGAGAACCCACTGTCACCGCTGGCCTCGTGGCCGGCCTGCTCCAGGAGCTCCGAGAACAGGCTCTCGCCGACCGAGGTGATCCGGTAGACGTTCTTCCGCCGACCGACCTCGTCCCTGGGGAAGATCATCTCCACGGCGCCCTGCCGCTGGAGGCGCTTCAGGGCCGGGTACAGCGAACCGTACGACACCTGCCAGAAGCTGCCCAGCGTGTCGGCCAGGTGCTTCTTCAGCTGGTAGCCGTGCATGGCGCGGTCCTTCAACAGTCCCAGGATCGCCAGCTCGAGCATGTCGTTCCTTTCCCTCTGTGCGGGGTGCGTGTGCCGACGCGGGCGCGCCGCCCGATGTATCGGTGAAATATATCGAAACGATATATCGGCTCGATACTATCGTCAAACCGCACGCCGGTCCCACCGGGCGAGGCACGTACACTAATCCGACTTCTGTGGACCACCGACGGCATCCATGACCGCATCTCGCGTGCTCGTCATCGGCTGGGACGGCGCCGACTGGCGCATCCTCGATCCCCTGCTCGAGCGGGGGATCCTGCCGAATCTGGCCTCCCTGATTTCCCGGGGGGGCCGGACCACGCTGCGATCCACGCTGCCCACGCATTCCTGGACGGCGTGGCCTTCGTTCCTCACGGGGGTCGACCCGGCCGACCACGGGGTTTTCGACATCCTCGAAGGCCGGGGCGGCGCGAAGCAGTTCCCGGTGACGTACCGGTCGATCAAGGAGCGAACGTTCCTGGATGATCTGACCGCCGCCGGGATCGAGACGTTGTCGGTGAACGTCCCGCTGACGTTCCCTCCACCGGCCATCGAGGGCAAGCTGGTAGCGGGCGGTGTCCTGCCGAAGTGGCGAGCGTTCACCCACCCGGAGACGCTGGCCGCGGACCTCGAGCGGGCCGGAACGCCGTGGCCGATCAACGGGATGTCGTGGACCACGTACCGCAACCGCCCCGAGGCGTTCCTGGAGGAAGTCCGGACCGTGACGACGGCGCGGCAGGCCGCCATGGAGCGGTTGCTCGACGAGACCGATTGGCGGGTGGCCACGATCGTGTACTTCTCGACGGACCGGGTCCAACACTGCCTGGCCAAATACCTGTCCCCCGATCACCCCGACTACGAGCGGCTGACCGGGGAACCGCTCGCGGAGAAGATCCGCGACGTGTATCGAATGCTCGACGACGGCCTCGGCCGCCTCCTCGAGCGGACTCGCCGTGACGACCTGGTCGTGTTCATGAGCGACCACGGCTTCCAGTCCTGCACCGGCGCCGTACACCTGGACCGGGTCCTCGAGGGCTTCGGCTTCCTGCGGTTCGCCGCAACCAACGCGATCTTCGGGCCGATGCAATGGGGACCGGTTCGGGCGGTGGCCCGCAAGGTCTACGACAAGCTCGGCCTGCACGGGCGGGTGGCGCTGCCGCAGGCCGTCGACTGGTCGAAGACGAAGGCGTACACGAGCGTCCGATCGACCGGCGAGG
>JBHELE010000119.1:0-8757 GCA_046263235.1 Actinomycetota bacterium | reverse complement strand
GGGATTCCAGGGGCTTCAGCAGATCGGGGCGCAGGCCTTCACCGGTCTGGTCTCCTCGTGGGCCAACACCCGTGAGATCACCCCGCTGGTGGCGGGCGTGGCGCTGGCCGCCCAGGTGGGCACGTCGTTCACGGCCGAGCTGGGCGCGGCCCGGATCTCGGAGGAGATCGACGCCCTCGAGGTCATGGCCATCCCGTCCATGGTGTACATGGTCGGCACCAGGATCTGGGCGGCCCTCATCACAATCATCCCTCTCTACCTGGCGGCCCTGTTCGCGTCGTATCTGGCGACCCAGCTCATCGTCACGAAGTTCTTCTCGTTGTCGTCCGGGTTCTACCTCCATTACTTCCACCTGTTCCTGCCGCCCATCGACGTGCTGTACAGCCTGATCAAGGCCCTGATCTTCGCGGTGGTCGTGACGTTGATCCACTGCTACTACGGCTACAACGCGACGGGAGGTCCGGCCGGCGTGGGCGTGGCCTCCGGCCGAGCCATTCGGAGCTCGATCGTCACGGTCGTCGTCCTCAACCTGTTCCTGTCGCTGCTGTTCTGGGGCGGCGGCGACACGGTCCGCCTGGCCTTCGCGAGGGTCGTGTGACGAGCGAGCCCTCCGCCTCGGCGGCTCGTAGGCCCGCCGAGTCGAGACCGGTTTCGTCGCCTCCCGGCCCCGGTCCGATCCGCCGGCTCCCCACCTGGCTCAAGGGGTTCGTCGTGGTCACGGCCGCTCTGGCGGTGCTGTACGCCGGCCTCCGCTGGGCATATGGCGGCTTCGGCGACTACTACTACCTGAGCGTCGACCTGCCGCGCGCCAGCCAGCAGCTGCAGGTGGGCTCGGACGTCCGGATGAGTGGGGTCATCGTCGGCCAGGTTTCGTCGATCCGCCTCGTCGACCGGCACGTGCGCGTCCGCCTGCAGATCGACCGGCAGTATCGCGTCCCCGCCGGTTCGGAGGCGTCGGTCGACCTGACGACGCTTCTGGGCGCGAAGTTCATCAACCTGAACTTCTCGTCCTACTCCGGGCCGTTCCTCGCCGATGGCGACCGCATCACTCGGTCGCATGTCGGGCCGGAGCTCGAGGACGCCCTGGCCGACGGCGTCTCGGTGTTCGACGCCATCCGGCCCGAGGATCTGGCGACGATCGTGTCGGAGCTGGCCACCGGGGCTCGAGGTCACGGCGAGGACGTCGCCCGTGGCATCGACGCGAACGTGGAGCTGACCCGGCTGTTCGCGAAGACGCTCGATCCCCAGCTCGAGTCGTTGAACGACCTCAGCGCTGTGTTCGGGGCCCTCCGGGGAAGCGGAGCGGACCTGAACCGGCTGGCCGAGGCGATGAACGAAGGCGTGCCGGTCTACGCGTCGGAGGCGGCCCAACGGGAGCTGGACCGGGCGCTGCGGGCCCTCGTTCCGTTCGCCGACAACCTGGCCGACCTGCTCGTCCTGAACCGCGCGGACTGGGACCGCATGATCTCCGGTGGCGACAAGGTGCTGGGGGCGATCGCCGACCGACCCGACGACCTCCGCCGCCTCGTGCTCGGGCTGTACCAGTACGTGTTCAAGCTCGGCGGCGACCCGCACTATCGCAACAACGGGAGCGCGGACGCCGGGTTCGTGAACTTCATCGGTGGAAACGACCCCGAGGAGACCCGGAATCAGTTCTGCGGCGCGCTGCCCCCCGAGATCCGCGAGATCGTCCCCATCTGCGGAGGCACGTCCGAATGAGGGTTCGGCGGTTCTCGGGCCGAACGCTGGTGAAGGTGCTCGCCTTCACCGTTCTCTCCGTGGTGTTCACCGGGCTGCTGCTGGTGAAGATCGGGAACATGCGGCTGTTCGCGCACACCTACACGGTCGAGGCCGAGTTCGCCAACGCCTCCGGTGTGTTCCGGGGCGACGCCGTCAAGCTTGCCGGGGTCGACGTCGGCCGTGTCGAGTCGGCTCGGATCGAAGACGGCAAGGCAGTGGTGAAGTTCAACGTCAACGAGGACGTCAAGCTCACCCCAGACAGCGTGGTGGCCATCCGCTGGCGGAACGTGCTCGGACAGCGGTTCCTCTACGTGTACCCCGGCAGGGGCGACGGCGATCCATTCGAGGATGGCGACCGCATCCCCATCACGCAGACGCAGACCGCCGGTGACATCGGGGAGTTCCTCAATAGCCTGGGACCGATCCTCCGGGCCATCGACGCCGACAAGGCGAACGCGTTCGTCGACGCCGTGAACACCGCCCTCACCGGAAACGAGGCGAACATCCGCACCCTCGTGAGCGACGGCGCATTCCTGGCGACCCAGCTCGCGGACATGGACGACCAGATCAGGAGCCTCCTCTCCTCCTCCAACACGATCCTTTCCACGTACGCACGGCAGGACGAGGCCATCGGATCGATCATCGACAACTTCGACCTCGTGGCGACGCGCCTCAACACCATGACCGACGACATCAATTCCCTGCTCGAGAACTTCTCGGTCGTGCAAGAGGAGCTGAACCGCCTCCTCCGTGACAACCGCCAGAACATCGACGTGTCGCTGCGGGACCTTGAGGTCGTGGCGAAGACCATCCGGGACCACCGCGACGACCTGGAGCAGACGCTCTGCACGCTCCCCATCGGGCTGGCCAACTACTTCCAGACGACCAGCTGGGGGGAGTGGTTCAATGTCCGAATCGTCCACATCATTCTGAAGGACAGCGAGGGCAACAAGGTCTTCGAGGCCGACCAGCTCCCGGTGCAGGAGTCGCCGAACTACCACGGCGCCTTCACCGGGTGCGGGAACAAGCGGACCACGGTGGGGCTCGGGGACGGGCAATCGGGCGCCGACGCTTCCTCGGCGTCGGCCTCGACCGGCGGAGGAGCCTCGACCGAGCGCCAGGCCTCGGCGGACGGCTTCGAGAGCGTGGACGGGCTGATTCGGTTCGTGACCGGCGGTGTGGCCGGTGGCTAGGCCGAAGGTCCGAGGGCTCCGGCAGCGCCTCCAGACCTCCTTCCTGGAGCGCAACCAGAGGATCATCGGGATCATCGGCGTCCTCCTGATCCTGGCGGGGACCGGCGTGGCACTCCTGCTGTCGGGCGGCGTCTTCGCCAGCACCTACCCCGTCAAGGCCCACTTCACCGACGCGGCGGGCATCGCGGTCGGAGACCAGGTCACGGTGGCCGGCCTGGAGGCGGGGAGCGTGAAGGGCCTCAGCATCGAACGCGGCCAGGTCGTGATGGACCTGGCGGTGAACACGGGCGTCGAGCTTCCTGGCGACTCCCGCGCCGATGTCGTCGTCGAGACCTTGCTGGGCAAGCGCGCCGTCAACCTCGTGGCGGGGCGCGACGGCGGGAGGACGCTGGCCGACGTCGGCGTGATCCCGGTGACCCGGACCACGACCCCGATCGATGTCACCGACCTGAACGACATCTCGGTTCGCCTGCTGAATCAGTCCGACGCCGCGGCGCTCAACAAGCTTCTGGACGAGGTCACCACCATCACACAGGGCAAGCGCGTCGAGATCACGAACCTCGTGTCGGGTCTGGCCGACGTGACGGAGGCCGTCGACGATCGCAAGGAGGAGCTGGGCGGGCTGATCTCCGCGTTCAAGACCCTTTCGAAGACTCTGGCGGACCGCGACGACACGCTGGTGTCGCTCATCGATAACCTCACCCCGGTCTTGGCCAACCTCGCCGAACGACACCAAGATCTCGAGCGGCTGCTCGTCGCCACCGATCAGGCCTCGCACGAGACGGCCAACCTGATCGAGCGCAACCGCCCGGTCCTGGACCGAACCCTGAGGGCCCTCCACGATGACCTGGACGTCCTGGCGCGGCACCAGCTCGATCTCGCCGCCGGCATCTCCTACCTGGAGGATTCGGTCCAGGGGTACGCCAGCGTGGCGTACTCCGGAGGAACCTGCGGGATGCAGCCACCACCGTGCGAGCGTGGCGTGCCGAACCGCTGGGCCAACATCTTCGTGCAGTCGCTGGGGCCGCTCGGCGTGGACACGTTCCTCGGCGAATGCGGGCTGGTCGACCAGCTCATCGATGAGATCCTGGGCACGAACTGCGAGGACTTCGGCTCCAAGGCCAAACGGGAGCAGGACAGGACGAAGACGTCGACCGGGTCGGGGCTGTCCGGGCTCCCCGACCTCCCGGAGGCCCCCTTGCCCGGTGACCTGGGCGATCTGGTGGATTCAGCGCTGGGTGGAGGCAGGCTGTGAAGCGGCTGGCCGCGGTCCTGGTCGTCTCGTCGATCGTCCTGTCGGGTTGCTCGTTCGGCAGGGTCTCGGGCCGAACGTACAGCGCCGAGTTCAGCCGGGCCGTGCAGGTGTTCCCCGGGGTCAAGGTCCGGGTGCTCGGGGTCGACGTCGGGACGGTCACGACCGTCGAGAACGTTCCCGGCGGCGTCCGGGTGACCTTCTCGATCGAGGACGAGGCCGTGAAGCTCCCCGCCGACGTTCGGGCGGCCATCGTCCCGATGTCGCTCCTGGGCGAGCGATACATCCAGCTCCTGCCGGCCTACGAGACCGGCCCCGTGCTGGAGCCGGGGTCGGAGATCCCCCTCGGTCGAACCGCCGTCCCTGCCGAGCCGGACGAGCTTCTCGCGTCGCTGCAGAACTACCTGGGCGCGCTCGATCCGGACACCGTCACGAGGTTCGTGGACAACGCCGCGGAGATCCTTCAGGGCAACGGCGACGACGTGAACCGCCTGATCGAGGGAGCCGCGGGTGTTGTGGGGACCCTCGCGTCGAAGCGCGACGATCTGGCCGACCTCGTCGTCGAGCTCAATACGCTCACGCTGGCGCTCGGGTCGCGCCAGGCCGAGATCGGGGAGCTCATCCAGACGTACAACGAAGTGGCGGGCACGCTGACCGGCAACCGCCAGGCCCTGGAAGGCACGGTGAGCGGGCTGAACGCCGCGGCGCTGCAGCTGGCGTCGCTGCTGATCGAGCACCGCACCGCCCTCGACGCGGACATCAGCACGCTGACGTCGACTGCGCGGACCCTCGACCGCAACGTGGACAAGCTCTCGATCACCGCTCGGTGGGCCCGCGACCTGTTCGAGGGGGCGTCCCGCGCCGTGGACTTCACCCATGACTGGCTTCGCCTGAACAACCAGGGCGAACCCCTGGCGATGTTGATCCTGCAACGGCTGGAGGAGCGGCTCATCGAGCTATGCGTCGACGCGGGGGTGCCGGAATGCGCCAGTGAGGAGTACTGGGCGGCGAACGTGCCCAGCCTGTTCTGCTTCGAACCTCCGTGCGAGCAGAGCACTAAGAGCGGAGCCGAACAGCTGTCGAACGCCATCAAGGACGTGCCGGGCCTCCGCGACCGCATCGACGAGAGTGGCGGCTCGGGGTCGGACTCCGGCGCCGTGGAGGAGATCCTGAACAAGCTGCCGGGCGGGGGGGGTGGGCCGTGAGGCGGGTAGCCCTTCCGTCGATCGTGCTCGCCCTCGTTGCCGTGGTGGGGTCGGCGTGCGGCGGAGGCCCCGCGCTGACGGCCCGCGCGCACTTCACGGACGTGGGAAGCCTGGCGACCGACGCGCCGGTCATGATGAACGACGTCAAGGTGGGGAAGGTCACCGAGATCGCGTTGGACGGCACGCGGGCCCTGGTGACGATGGAGCTCGATCCGGCGGCCAAGGTTCCGCAAGGAGTCGTGGCCCGGGTCCGAAGCACCAGCCTGCTGGGGGAGCGAATCGTGGACCTGGTCATCCCGCCCACCCTGTCGGAGAGCGCACCGCGGCTTCGCGACGGCGCGATGATCACGAACACCATCGTTCGGCCGGAGCTGGAGGATCTGGTGCGCGAGGGGACCGAGGTCCTGGCGCCCATCGGCGCGAGCGAGATCGCGACGCTCGTCGACGAGGGGGCGGCCGGGTTCGCCGGGAGGGGCGAGGAGCTGAACACCCTCCTCGACGATCTGACCGACGTGGTCCACGCCTATGCCGGCGCCACGGACGACATCCGGTCGTTGATCGCCTCGCTGAACCAGTTCAACACCGCGCTGGCGAGGAATGCCACCGCGCACGGCCTTTCGGTTCGGAACACCGACCGGGCGATCGAGGTGCTTCAACAGGAGAGCGACGAGCTGCAGGCCGCCGTCCACAGCCTGACCCGACTGGCCCGGGGAGCGAGGGGAATCCTCGAGGCGCATTTCGACGAGATGGACCGGTTCTTCGGCCAGCTCCGGGTGATCGCCGGGGTCCTTGCGTCCGAGCAGGCTTCGATCGCTCGCTTGCTGGAGTGGGCTCCCAGGCACAACCGCAACACGCAGCTCGTCGAGTACCAGGACTTCAACCAGATCTTCCAGGACTTCGTCATCTGCGGGCTGAACGACGATCCGTCGGACCCCGCCCGAACCTGCGAGCCGTGAGATGAATCGACAGGCGTTGCGCGATCGCTTCGGACCCCTCCGGTACATCCGGCAGGCCCGCCGGACCGGCATCGACGCGCCGCGGCGACACCTGATCAACGTGGCGGTGTTCCTGGCTCTGGCCGCGGTGCTCGTGGTCTACATCTTCATCTCGCTGCTGTTCATTCGGGGCGGCGCGGGCACGCTGCGGGTGGAGGCGGCCAACGCCACCGGCATCGAGCCCCTGAACGACGTCACGATGCGAGGCGTTCCGGTGGGGATCGTCGGAAGCGTGGAGCTGACCCCGAAGGGGACGGCGATGATCGAGCTCATCCTGGACGAGGGGGTTCGAGTCCCGTCCGGAACGAAGGCCGCCCTGGTGCGCCGAAGCGCCATCGGTGACCCCACGCTCGAGCTCACGCCGGGGACCGGACCGCCGATGCGCAACAACGACCTGATCCCGATGTCCGCGACCAGCACGCCCCCGGATCCCGAGGAAACGATCGAGATCCTGGCGCGGGTCCTGCACGCCGTCCCATCCCGCGACCTCAGCACGCTGGTCGCCGAGCTGGCGGACGCGGTCCGGGGGCGGGGCGCCGACCTGGCCACCCTGTCGGAGGCAGGCGCGGACCTGCCAGAGGCCCTGCTCGAGGTCAAATCAGAGCTCGAATCGTTGATCGTGAACGGGCCGAAGGTGACCAGCGTCCTGGCCGACAACGCCGACACGATCGCCGACGACCTCGCGCAGACCGCCGCGCTCGCGGACATCCTTCGCGACGAACGGTTCAACCTCCGCGATCTGTCGACGAACGGAGCGAACTTCGCCGAAGTGTTCACCGACCTGATCGTGAAGGACAAGGCGAACCTGGCATGCCTCATCGCGGACCTGGGGGCCGTCAGCGCGGAGATGGCCGAACCGCAGCACCTCTCGGACCTGAAACGGGCCCTCGAGGCGAACCACTACTTCTTCGACGCGGTGTGGCAGGCCGTGCAGCACGGGCGGGACGGGCTGGATTGGTTCCGCGTGCAGCTCGTTCCGTTCAACCAGCCCCCCGGAACGCCGTACGACCCGAACCGTCCCACCCCCGACGTCCTGGCGGCCAAGGGGTGCATGTCGCGGTACGGACCGGGTGTCGGTCCGGCCACGCAGCCGGTGCCGGCTCACCTCGCCCCCGGGTCGACGATCGAGCGCTGAGCCGCCGCGGCTTCGTCGACCCGGAGCGATAGGCTCTTCCGTCCATGGACCTCTTGCGACCCGTTCGCGCCACGAGGCGCGGCCTGGCCAGGGGCGGCCGAGGTGTGGGGCGGGCGGTTCGACGGGCGCCCCGGGCGCTGGGCCGGGGACTCCTCGCCACGATTCGGAGCAGAGTGCTGCCGTGGACGCTCTTCGTGGTGGCCGTGGCCGGCGCCCTGTTCATGGCCCAGCGGTGGCACGAGGAACGGGTCGAACGCGGTCGAGTCACCGCCGTTACCGCGGTGGCCCGGGACTTCCTTCGGGTCCTCACGAACTTCCAGGCCGCCACGATCGATCGGGACGTTGAGCGCATCCGCTCGTTCGCCGTGGGCGATTTCGCCGATCAGGTCGATGAGTTCTTCAACCAGGAGGCCATCGACGGGATAAGGGCTGCGAACGCGCGCAGCGTGGGCCGCGTCACGTCGGTGTTCGTACAGCGCCTCGACGGCGCCACGGCGTCGGTGTTCGGTGTCGTGAACGAGGTCGTCACGAACAGCACCTCGCCCACGCCGTCGACGGAGGTGGTTCGATTCGACATTCAGATGATCCAGACAGCGGCCGGATGGAAGGTGAGCAGCGTGGAGATCCTTCAGTCGCCCACCACCGCGCCGCTGGGCGGATGACCGGCGATGGCCGTAGGTCGACGCTCCGCAGGCCGGCGCGCGGCCGCTCGCAAACCGGGTCGGTCCCCGCGGCGGAGACCGACCACGTTCGCGTCTTCGTTGGCGGGACTACAGATTCGTGTACAGCAGGTGGTTGTTCGCGGTGCTCGACGACGTGACGATCCCCTTCGTGGTCAGGTTGTAGAGCGCGGTGCGCACCGAAGCGGGCGAGGCCGACGGGTTGCTCTGGAGGTAGACCGCGGCAACGCCCGCGGTGTGCGGTGTGGCCATCGACGTCCCGCTGATCGTGTTGGTCGCCGTGTCGCTGGAGTTCCAGGCTGACGTGATATTCACGCCCGGTGCGAACCAGTCCACACAGTTCCCGTAGTTGGCCCACGAGGCCTTCCGGTCGTTGCGGTCGGTGGCGCTGATCGTCATTGCCTCACTCACGCGAGCCGGCGAGTAGTTGCAGGCGTTCTGGGCCCATCCGAGGATGTTGCCGTTGCCGGCTGCGATGGCGTACGCGACGCCGTCGGCGATCGAGTTCCGGACGGCCGTGTCGAGCGCGCTGTTCGCGCCGCCGCCAAGGCTCATGT
>JBHELE010000118.1:0-4785 GCA_046263235.1 Actinomycetota bacterium | reverse complement strand
CAACAGGACGTCGCCCAGCGTCATGCCTTCCACCTGCGCGACGATCTCGGCTCGCTCCGCCAGCACGTCTCGAGTCTGTGTCGCCATCACCCGCTCCTCGGTCGGTCGTGCGGGTTCGAATTATGGAACGGCGGAGGCGGTCGGGGCCAACGGCGAGCTGGCTACCGGTTCGCCCGGACCCCGCCGGCCGCCTGACCGGCGACCGGACGAACCTGGGTCACCGTTTGGGACGAGGGCAGCTTCGTCGCGGCGAGGCCCAGCAGCACGATCCACACGGCAGCGATCCCCGCCACCGCGATGTACACGAGCAGGGCCGGCCACGTCGGACCGGGCTTGGACTCCCGAAGGAGCAGCTCCGTGTCCCGGACGAACGGCGTCGTCCGGTCGGCCGCGGGGATCCGGGTCGCGTCGATCGACGGGTCGGCCGGCATGTACACCGGAAGCGCCACCATCTCGGTCCCCCGATGCAGTCGAACGAGGGTCTTCCACGAACCGGACGCCGGGACCGGCCGCTCGGCGGCGTACGACCCCGGTCCCGTTTCGCGGAGCGGGGTACGGATCAGCGTTCCCCCCTGCCACGACAGCACGTCGAACCACCGGGCGTGCTCGGCGGCCGACCCCGGCACCACGTCGAGCCGGACCCGCGCCTCGGACCCGGCCCGATCGACGGCCAGCGTCCCCACGACACGGCCATGCGTCCGCGGAAACGGCACCGCCAGCGCCAGGACGAAGGCCACGCCGGCCGCGGCCAGGGCCGCTCGGGGCAGGACCGGCCTCGCCCCGGCCAGATGGCGTCCGAACCATCCGCCGATGACGGCACCTCCCAGCGCCGCGACCGGTCCGATCAGCGCCGCGGCCGGGAGCAGCGAGGCCCGCCACGGATAGGCCGCCCACACGTGGCTCCACCCCCAGGCCTCGACCAGCCCGACCGTTCCGATCCCCAACCCGGCTGCCAGGGCGAACCGTCCCAGGCGGTCCGTTCTGACCAGTGCCGCGGCCACCTCGACCGCCACCGCCGACCCGACGTACAGCGGGATGTGCGGGAACGTGTGGCCGAGGACCGGACCGACCACCAGCGCGATCAGCCCGCGCAGGAGCAGGAAGCTGAGCACGGTCTCCAACGCGCCGCCCGGACCCAACACCAGCCGGCCGGTGACCAGACCGATGCCGGCCGCCAGCATGATCAAGACCGGGTGATACAGGAGCTGAAACTGGGGGACGCCGAAATCGAACTCGCCCTGCATGGTGGAAAGGCCGGTCAGGACGGCGCCAGCCATGATGAAGTGAAGGGCGCCCCCGACGCTCCTTCGGGTCGGACGGATGCCGGCCTCGACCAGGACCAACCACAGCGCCGCCGGGACGAGCGACGCCCCGCCGATCATGAGAAGGTGGCTGGGGCTCCACATGGTCACGTCGATGCCGTAGGCGCGATGCCATACCTCGTCGAGCGGGAACCCGGCCAGCGCGCCGGCCCCGATGGCGAGGACGGGGAGCGCGGACCACGGCACGCGCATGGAGCGCCATCGAAGGCGGGTGGGCGCCGCCGTGACGGTGGCGAAGACGACCTCGGTGACCCCCGCCGCCAGGATCGTGGCCAGTCCGATCAGGATCATCGTGTGGGGCGGCGTGAACAGCTCCTTGTCGCGGCCGAAGTCGATGTGCCACCCGACGTCCCAGTAGAAGCCGATCACCGCCACCAGCAGGGCAAACAGTCCCACCCCCACCGTGGCCGTGGCCCACGACGGAAACGGCAGCAGCCGCTCCAGGGACGAGGAGATTCGCTGCGCGGGCGACAGCCACGGCGGCGTGCCGGGGCGGGGCCTCCCCGCGCCCCACAGCCCAACGACAACCGCCCCGAACAGGGTGAGCGGGACGATCACGAACATCCACTCGAACAGCCCCGCCGTCGAGGACGCCGCGAGCATGACGGAACCGTACTCGACCTTCGGGGGGCGCTGCACGAGCGGGTCGACCAGGGACCGCGGCGGATCGCCCGGGCCGGCTATCCCAGGAGGTCGGCGATCTCGGCCACGACCGACGTGACGTCGTGGTCCTTCGGCGTGAACACGCGGGCCACGCCCATCCCTGAGAGCTCCTTGGCGTCCTCGTCGGGGATGATCCCCCCGACCACCACCGGAACCCGTACCGGATCGACGCCCTCGGCGCGTAGGTGCTCGAGCACCTTCGGGACGAGCAGCATGTGGGCGCCGGACAGGATCGACAGCCCGACCACGTGCACGTCCTCCTCGGCGGCCGCCCGGGCGATCTCTGCAGGCGTCAGGCGAATGCCCTGATACACGACCTCGAACCCGGCGTCGCGTGCTCGCACCGCGACCTGCTCCGCGGCATTCGAGTGGCCGTCCAGTCCCGGCTTGCCCACCAGCATCCGAACCCTCTGAACGCCCAGGCGCCGCGCTGCCTCCGTGACCCGGTGGCGGGCGTGGGCCAGCTCGTCCTCGCGACCGCCGATTCCCAGGGCCCTGCCGCTCACGCCGGTCGGCGCACGGAACTCGCCGAACACGTCTCGAAGAGCGGCAGCCCACTCGCCCGTGGTCACGCCTGCCCTGGCCGCCTCGATGGACGCTGGAACCAGGTTGTCGTCGCTCTCGGCGGCGCGACGAAGGACGTCCAGGGTCCGAGTGACCGCGGTGTGATCGCGTTGGGCTCGCCACCCGTGGAGCCGTTCGATCTGTTCGTCCTCGGTGACCTGCTCGATCCGTTCGATGTGCTGCAGGCCCTGGCCAACATCGTTCCCCAGCGGTGACGGCTCGGATTCCTCGTAGCGGTTCACCCCGACCACCGTCCGCTCTCCGGCTTCGATCTCGCGCAACCGCGCCGCGAGGTTCGCCACCAGCCGTTCCTTCATGTAGCCGAGGGCCTCGACGGAGCCGCCCTGGTCGAGCACCCGCTGCAGCTCCTCCCACGCCCCGGTCTCGATGCGCTCCGTGAGCTCCTCGACCACCGTCGACCCGTCGAACAGATCGCCGTGCTCGAGGAGATCGGTCTCGTACGCCAGGATCTGCTGGGCCCGCAGCGACCACTGCTGGTCCCACGCCCGCGGCAGCCCCAGCGCCTCGTTCCACGCCGGGAGCTGCACCGCCCGGGCCCGGGCGTTCTTCGACAGCGTGACCGCCAGCATCTCCAGCAGGATTCGGTACACGTTGTTCTCCGGCTGTTGGGCGGTCAGCCCCAGCGAGTTCACCTGCACGCCGTATCGGAACCGCCGAAGCTTCGGATCGTTCACGCCGTAGCGCTCGTGGGCCAGCCGGTCCCACAGCCGCGTGAACGCCCGCATCTTGCCCATCTCCTCGACGAACCGAATGCCGGCGTTGCAGAAGAACGAGATCCGACCGACCAGCGGGGGGAAGTCCTCATCCGCGACCCGGCCGGTCGCCCTGACGTCGTCGAGCACGGCCACGGCGTTGGCCAGCGTGTACGCCACCTCGAGGACCGGATCCGCCCCCGCCTCCTGGAGGTGGTAGCTGCACACGTTGACGGGGTTCCACCGAGGAACCTCGTGGAACGTCCACGTGATGAGGTCGCTGGTCAGGCGAAGGGACTGCTTCGGAGGGAACGCGTACGTCCCCCGGGACAGGAACTCCTTGAGGACATCGTTCTGCGTCGTGCCCGCCAGCGTGGTTCGACCGACGCCCTGCTCGTCGGCGACCGCGACGTACAGCGCCAGCAGCCACATCGCCGTGGCGTTGATCGTCATCGACGTGTTCATGTCCGCGAGGGGGATGCCGTCGAACACCGTGCGCATGTCGCCCAGGTGACCGATGGGAACACCGACCCGTCCCACCTCGCCCCGGGCCATCTCGGAATCGGAGTCATAGCCGGTCTGCGTGGGCAGGTCGAACGCGACCGACAGGCCCGTCTGACCCTTGGCCAGATTCGTCCGGAACCGCTCGTTGGTGGCCGAGGGCGTGGCGAACTCCGCATAGGTCCGAAAGATCCAGGGTTCGTCGCGGGTCATCGCTCGGTCTCCTCGAAAGGATGATGACCGACCGGTGATGGCCGTGCCCACCCGGCCCGCCCAGGTCGCGGCGCTAGCAGACCTGGTTCAGGTACGGGTACGGGTCGATGGCGTCGCCGACCTGGCTGACGCCGTACGGGCTGACCCACGGGTTCGCCGGGATCGCGTTGGGATGCCATTCGAAATGGTTGTGGGGCGGCGTCCCGGCGGCGTCGCCGGTGGCGCCGACGTAACCGATCACGTCGCCGGCCGATACCGAACCGAGCTTCCCGATCGCGCTGAGGTGCGCGTTGTACACCCAACCGGATGCGCCGTACACCTTCACCGATAGCCCGCCCAACCCGTTGCTGGCGTTCGCCGCGGTGCCGGAGAACGGGGCGACGATCGGCGTGCCGAGGCTGGCGAAGAGGTCGTTGCCCGCGTGGGCGTGATACCCCCCTCCGTACCGCGGCGCGCCGAAGTCATCGGAGTACCCGTGGGCACCGGCGACGGGGCACACCTGGAACGGATGGCCGTCCACCGTGCCGCCACCGTGGCCTCCCTGGTTCTGCCGCGCGGCCAGGAGGGCCGCCTGCTCCGCCTTCAGCTTGGCGCCGAGCTTGTCGACCAGGCGGTCGGCCTCGGCCCGCTGCGTGTTGAGCTCCGCCGCGACGGCGTCGGCCTCGTCGAGGGTCGCCTGCATCGCATCCTGTTGGCGGCGAACCTCCTTGCCCTGGGCGATCAGCCTGACCCTGGCCTTCTCCTGGGCGACGTGTGTCGTTTGGAGATCGGCCTTCTTGTCCTGGACGGCGTCGATCAGCTCCCGGTCG
>JBHELE010000117.1:0-4128 GCA_046263235.1 Actinomycetota bacterium | reverse complement strand
CCTCCGAACGGCGCGTCGCCGGCGGTGAACATCTCCGCCAGGTCGGGGATCATCGCGAGCTGACCGGCGAAGCGAACGCGATGGAGGTCACCCCAACGCCATCCGGCCATGTCCGGTCCGAGCCGCTCCGCGAGCTCGTCGAGCGCCGAGCCGAGCGCGGATCGAAGGACCTCGTCGCGAGCGTCCCCGCCGTCCTCGCCGAACCACTCCGCCGTGGGGTAGGCCAGGAGGTTCGGCAGGACCTGGTACTGGAACGTGTTCGTCCACTCCCGCACACCGAAGTAGTGCGAAAAGAGCTCGGGTCCCAGGCGCGGTCCCAGGATCGCCTTGGCGACGTGCAGGCACCACAGCTGGTACAGCGCGGCCGCAGCGGAATCGGCCGCCATGTCGTGGTTCCAGTTCGCCAGTAACTGGACGGCCTGCTTCTGGCGGTCATCGGCGGGTTCGACCTGCAGCAGCCGCGGCAGGAGCTCGCGAGCGGCGAGGGAGACGGTGTCGGTCTGGATGGCTCGAAACGACGCCTCGTCGTGGGTCGGCCTGCCGGTGATCAGCTCGACGATCCGCCGGGCCCGGAACGGTGGAAGGAAGTCCTTACCGAGCACGTACGGATACGCGTCATCGTGGGGACGGTTGTTCGCCGTCGCCTCATACCCCTCGGTGGGGTTGTAGGACCAGGGGAGCTCCTCGAACGGGACGTATCCCTGCCATTCGTATTCGTCGCTCCATCCGGGGACCGGAAGCGTTCCGTCGCCGCGGGGGCGGATCGGGTAGAGGCCCGTGCATTGATAGCCGATGTTCCCGTCGACGTCGGCGTAGACGAAGTTCAGTCCGGGGCAGTCCCACCCGGACGCGGCGGCCCGGAACTCCTCGAAGTTCGACGCCGTGTTGATGCGGTGGACGGTCGAGGGCTTGACGCTCTCCTCGAGTCCGACGGATCGCAGCGCGTACGTTTCCTCGATCGCGCCCTGGACCGCGCGGGGGTTGCCGATCCCGACCAGGTACGAATCGAGGATCGGCCCATGCCGAGTTTCCCGAACCTCCAGGACCTCGGGCTCGGCCCGTCCCCGGACGCCGATCTCTTCACGGTGGACGGTCAGCGGCTCCCACGCGCCGTTGTACAGGGCCGCCGTTCCATCCTCGTTCAGCTGCTCCCGGAACAGATCCTGCGTGTCGCCGCCGAGGTTCGTGTAGCCCCACGCGATACGTTCGTTGTGACCGATGATCACGCCCGGAGCGAAGGTCAACGCGACCCCGCGAGCGTTCATGCCCGGTGCCACCAGATGCAGCTCGAACCAGATCGAAGGCAGCTCAACCTGCAGGTGCGGGTCGTTGGCCAGCAGGGGCATCCCGGTGGCGCTTCGGCGCCCCGCCACGACCCAATTGTTCGAGCCCTGGCCCTTCGGGAACGCCGGGGCAGCTCGGAGCAGATCGAGGGCGCTCCGCCGCGACCCCGCGCCGTCCTTGCCGGCGATGACGGCCGCGGCCTCCGCCGGCAGGTCCGGGAACAGCGTCGCGACCGTCTCCCACCCGAGCTGCTCGGCGATCTCGGTCCGGATGAGCTCGGCGTCCCAGTTCGTCGAGAGCGTCCATGCCATCAACACCGCGCTGGGTGCCCCGACCTCGACGGCGTGGTCCCAGTCGAAGGTGGGCTCCAGGCCGAGCACGTCGTACTCCACGGGCGCGGCGGGCATGGTTTCGACCCACGTTCGAATGCCCTGCACGGCCGCGTCGACCATCTCCATCGACAGCTCGTCGTACTGCGCGGCCAGGCGAACGCCCGCTCGATTCCATCCGACCGTTCGGATGAACCTGTCGATCGGGAGCGTCAGCTCGCCGAAGGCCTCCGAGAGGCGTCCGGCGCCCAGTCTGGCCGTGACCTCCATCTGGAACAGGCGTTCGGACGCCATGACGAACCCCTGAGCGAAGTACAGGTCGTGTGTGTTCTGCGCGTAGACGTGCGGGACGCCCCACCGGTCCCGGATGACCTCCACGGGCTGCTGGAGCCCTCGCACGCGGAGCTCGCCCTCCACCGGGGGAAGGGCGGCGCGAGCCTTGGCCCGCAGCATCTCGGCCATCTCGGTCACGGGGTGTCCCTCCGCGCTCGCCGACCCGTGCCGGTCGAGCGGGCAGCCAAGGCTAGGGAAGGAGCCGAAGCAACCGCAACTCGATTCGAACTAAAGTGGCGCCCACCGAGCGACGGAGGTTGGCCATGCATCATCGTCCCTGGCTGGCGAGCTATCCCGACGGCGTTCCTCACACCCTCGAGCCGTACCCGGAGAAATCGCTGTACTCGATCCTGGCCGACGCCGCGGCGAAGTTCCCCAACCGCCCGGCGATCTCGTTTCGTCCGCCCGGCGCACCGATGGGCAAGACGCTGAATTATCGGGATCTCGAGCGCCAGGTCGACCAATTCAGCCGCGTCCTGGCGTCGCTCGGAGTGCAGAAAGGCGACCGGGTCGGGCTGATCCTTCCGAACATCCCCCAGTACGTGATCGGGTACTACGCGGCCCTTCGGCTGGGGGCCGTCGTCGTCGGGAACAACCCGCTCTACACCGAGCGAGAGCTGTCGCATCAGCTGAAGGACGCCGGGATCGAGGTCGTGGTCGTCCTGGAGAACCTGTATCCGAAGCTCGGAGCGATCCGCGACGAGGTCGGGGTCCGCGAGGTGATCGTGACCCGGCTGTCGGACTTCCTGCCGTTCCCGGTTTCGGTGCTGGCGCCGATGAAGATGAAGAAGGACGCGCACAAGAAGGGCGAGCCGTGGCCACCGGTCCCCGCCGACGCCAAGGTCCGGTGGTGGAAGGACCTGATGACGGGGTCCTATCCCGCGGTCGAACCGGTCGCCGTCGACGCCAGGGAAGACCTGGCCGGCCTCATCTACACCGGCGGCACGACCGGCCTGTCGAAGGGCGCCATGCTCACGCATCGCAACCTGGTGTCGAACGTGATCCAGGGACGGGCCTGGTTCCCCGATCTCGTCGACGGCGCGGAGGCGGTGCTGTGCGTCCTGCCGTTCTTCCATTCGTTCGGCATAACCGTCGCCATGAACATCGGGATCTACATGGCGGCGAAGCTCGTCCTGGAGCTCCAGTTCGATCTGAAGGCCACGCTGGCGTCGGTGCAGCGGGAGAAAGCCACGATGTTCCCGGGCGTCTCGCGCATCTACATCGCCGTCAACGAGAGCAAGGAGACGCCGAACTTCGACCTGACCTCGATCAAGGCGTGCTTCTCCGGCGCGGCGCCCCTGCCGCTGGCGGTGGCCGAGAAGTTCGAATCGATCACCGGCGGCGCCATTGTGGAGGGATACGGGCTCACGGAGACATCGCCCATCGCCTCATCGAACCCGATCAAGGGCAAGCGAAAGGCGGGAACGATTGGCCTGCCGATCCCCGACACGGACTTCCGGTGCGTCGACCTCGACGACTGGACGAAGGCGATGCCGCCGGGTGAAGAGGGCGAGCTGATCATCGCGGGGCCGCAGGTCATGCAGGGGTACTTCAACCGGCCGGACGAAACCGATCAGGTGATCAAGACGGATCGGGACGGGAAGCGGTGGCTCCTCACCGGCGACATCGCGAAGATGGACGAGGAGGGGTACTTCTCGATCGTCGACCGGAAGAAGGACATGATCATCGTGTCCGGATTCAACGTGTACCCGACCGACATCGAACAGGTCCTGTACCGCCATCCGAAGGTACAGAAGGCCGCCGTGGTCGGCCTACCCGACGAGACGACCGGCGAGGCCGTGAAGGCCTACATCGTGCTGAAGGAGGGGGAGACGGCCACGGAGGACGAGATCCGGTCCTTTGTGAAGGACCCGAAACACGGGCTGACCGGGTACCGCGCGCCGAAGCTCATCGAGTTCCGGGACTCGCTCCCCGATACGACGGTGGGCAAGGTCCTGCGCCGGGTGCTGGTCGACGAGGAGAAGAAGAAGGCGGAAGCGAAGCAGGGCTGACGTGTTGCCGATCCGACGGTGACGTCACCGTTCTTCGGCGTCGGCGTCTCGCCGGTCCCGCACCAACAGAACCCACGCGCCGAGCGACACGATCAGCCCGGCGATCGCCAGCGCCACCAGCGCGGCGATGATCATGCTCTCCCGAGCGAACGCGATCGCTGCGATCACGG
>JBHELE010000116.1:0-2869 GCA_046263235.1 Actinomycetota bacterium | reverse complement strand
TCCAGGCGCAGCTCGCCGATGCCGTCGGTGATCTCCCACCGGACCAGTTCCACGCGCCCTTTGTACATGCTGGATCGCCCCTTCGTCCCGGCGTCGAGGCGTCGAGGCGTCGAGTCGTTGCCTACACTGATGCCGTGCCGATCTACGAGTTCGTCTGCACGCGCTGCGGCGACCGGGCCGAGCGGCTCCAGGGCCTGGCGGACGCCCCGCCGGCATGCCGCGCGTGTGGGACGCCGGGCATGCGCCGGGAGATCTCACTGATCGCCGGCCTGGTGGGCGGGGACCGCCCGGCCCCACAGACGGCCGGGTGCGCGTGCGGGGGTGCCTGCGCGTGCGGCGCCAGGGCCTGAGACACGCCGCGCCGTGTCCAGCCCCTCACGGACGCATCGACAGCTCATGAAGTTCGCCTTCGGCCTCCCCGGGGCGTGGGAGGACCATCCCTGGGACGAGATCGTGGCGAAGGTGGACAAGAAGGTGTTCGTGTTCTTCGAACACGAGGACAACCCAGACGGACCCGGCCTCACGGTCAAGCTCCGAGAGTCGCACGGCGAGGCGCTCGGGATCGCCGGAGCAGAGCCGACGGCTACGGCCTGGTGAAGGCCGCATGGGTATCGATCCAGCTGTCGGACGCGTCGCCGCCGGCGGGTGTCCTCACCGACTGGATCGAGGAGAGCTACCGGCTGGTCGCGCCGAGGAAGCTCGTCGCCGAGCTGGACGGCCGAGCGAAGGCTGCGGCTACGAGCCGTCCAGCCCCCGAACGCCGCCCCCGGGCACGGCGCTGATGGTGAACGACGCCCCGGCCGGATCCGCCACGACGGCGAACCTCCCCGTCGGGATGTCCATGGCAGGAAGCAGGACCCGACCGCCCAGCTCCTGAGCGCGGGTCGCCGACGCGTCAGCGTCCTCCACCCCGAACGCGACCGTCCACCGCGGCGAGTCGTCCTCGCCCGGCTGGGGCGCGTGCGCGCCGCCGATCAGGTACCCGCCCTTGGTGAACCCGACCCGCGGGATCGGAGCCGGCGCTCCCCCCGACTCCCACCCGAACAGCCCGCGGTAGAACCCCGTGGCCCGGTCCAGCTCGGCTGTGACCAGCTCGTTCCACGTCCACGCCCCGGGCTCGTTCACCAGGCGAGCGCCGGCGAAGCCCTTCGCCTGCCACAGCGACACCTCGGCGCCGACGAGATCCCGGATGACGGACAGCCGCGCGGTCCCCGGGATTTCCTGCGGCTCGAGGACCACGGACGCTCCGACCTCCCGCGCCCGAAGGGTCGTCGCGTCCACGTCGTCGACGGCGATCGAAGAAGACCAGCCGGATCCCTCGGCCTCGGCGTGCGCGTGCAGGCCGGCCACCTCGAAGCCGTTCAGGCGGCACCGCGTGTACGTCTGGTCCCCTCCCGCGGCGATGTCCTGAAGCTCCCAGCCGAACAACCCGCCGTAGAACGCCTTGCTCCCGTCGACGTCGGTCGTTCCGAGATCGACCCAGCAGAAGTGGCCGTCCGGGTACGTCGAGACCTCCCCCATGACTGCGCTCCTATCCGCGTGTCACGCACGTATGCCGTGAGGCTAGCAAGACGGTTTGACGCGTGGCCGGATTGAGCATATGCTTTGAGCAATCGCTCAAACAGGTAAAGGCGAGGGACGGGAGGTTCGAGATGCCGAGCACGCAAAACGTCATCGTGGTGTACGCCATCTATTCGCTGGTCGCGCTGGCCGTAACGGGGCTGCTGGCGAGGACGCTGTTCCAGAACGGAGCGGTGTTCCTGCACGACGTGTTCGAGGACCGGCCCGGCCTGGCGGAAGCGGTGAACCGGCTGCTGGTGGTGGGGTTCTACATGCTGAACCTCGGATACGCGTTCTACGTCATGCGAACGGACGAGAGCCTGGACGCATTCGGGGCCGTCCAGTTCCTGGTCAACCGTCTGGCCCTGCTCCTGGGGACGCTGGCCCTGCTGCACTTCGTGAACGTGTTCGTGTTCTGGCGCATCAGGGCCCGTCGAGAGCAGCGGCAGCTTCCGCCCCCGGTGGCTCCGCAGATCCTGATCCCGCCGCCTCCGCCCCCGGTCCCGACGTCGCCGGCGCAGTAGGCGGGCGAGACCCGGGCGTGACGAGAGGAGGACGGCGGTGGAAGGGACGGCGACCGCGACGAGCGGTGAGACGACGAAGCTGACGGTGCTGTACGACGAGCGGTGCGCGGTGTGCCGCCGGGCCCGGGACTGGCTCCTGACCCAACCGTGCTTCGTGGAGCTGGTCCTGATCCCGGCCGGGTCGAAGCTGGCCCGGTCGCGGTACGCGGCGGTGCCATGGCTGGGATCCGAGCTCGTGGTCGTCGACGACCATGGGCGGGCGTGGGTGGGCCCGGCGGCCTTCCTGGCCTGCCTGTGGGCGACCGTACGATACCGGCCATGGGCGTACCGGCTGGCCGGGCCGCATCTCGCGCCGCTCGCCGAGCGGTTCTTCCGCATGGTCTCGAAGCGCCGCGACCGATGGTCGGCGTGGCTCCACTCCCAGGATCCGGACTGCTCGTGGTGCGATCAGGGGAGGACATGGCGGCCGTTCGAGGACCGGACGGATGAGTGAACCGTTGCCGGGTCCGGGCGCACGGACCCGCGATCGAATCGTCCAGTCCGCCGTGGAGACCCTCGCCGAGGAAGGGATCGTCGGTACCACCGCCCGCGCCATCGCCCAGCGGGGTGGGTTCAACCAGGCGTTCATCTTCTATCACTTCGGCTCGGTCACGAACCTGCTCCTGGAAGCGTTTCGGGAGACCTCGGAGCGGCAGGTCGCGAAGTACCGCGCGGCCGCCGCGGAGGTGGGGTCGCTGCACGATCTCGTGCGGATCGCCCGCCGCTTGCATGCCGACGACCTGGAG
>JBHELE010000115.1:0-5984 GCA_046263235.1 Actinomycetota bacterium | reverse complement strand
GTACTGGGCGAGTCGCTCATCGAGGAGATCAAGGTCTCGAGCTTCTCCGGCTCACGCCAACTGGTCCGCCTGGCGCTGGCGTTCGACGCCGACTTCCTCGATCTGTTCGAGGTTCGGGGGATGCCTCGCGACCGGTCCGGCGAGCTGGCTTCCCCCGAGGTCCGAACGGACTCCGTGACGTTCGAATACGTCGGCGCCGACGACGTCGTCCGCGCCACGACCGTGACGTTCGCCCCCGCTCCGGACGAGCTCGGCCGGCATGAGGCGGTCTTCGAGTTCGACCTGCCGCCGAAGGGATCCGCCTCCGTCACCGTCGAGGTCTCCCCGCGGATCGGCGAAGGGCGGTCGCGGTCCACGTCGTATCGCGAGGCCCGCCAGAGCCTGGAGCAGGACTACAGCCGGTGGCGAAAGCGATGCACCAGATTCCGGACGCCGAACGTGCCGCTGCAGCAGTTCCTCGACCGCGCGGTCCTCGACCTGCGGATGCTGCTGTCCGAGGACGATGAGGGCACGCCGTACATCGACGCTGGCGTCCCGTGGTTCTCGGCCCTGTTCGGGCGGGATTCCCTGATCACCGCGTATCAGTGCCTGGGCGTCAATCCGGACCTCGCGTGGGGCGTGCTCCGGGGGCTGGCCGCCCGCCAGGGAACGAAGGAGGACGAATGGCGGGAGGAGGAGCCCGGCAAGATCCTGCACGAGGTCCGTGTGGGCGAGCTGGCCGGGACCGGGGAGATCCCCCACACCCCGTACTTCGGCTCGATCGACTCCACGCCACTGTGGCTGGTCCTGTTGTCGTACGCGTACTCGTGGACGGGTGACCTGGCTGCGGTCAGGGAGCTGTGGCCCAACGCGCTCGCCGCCCTGGAATGGATCGATCGATACGGTGACCGCGACGGCGACGGGTATCTGGAGTACGAGAAGCGCTCCCCGAAGGGCCTGGACAACCAGGGATGGAAGGACTCGTTCGACGGGGTCGTCCATCCGGATGGAAGCCTGGCCGAACCACCGATCGCGCTGGTCGAGGTGCAGGGGTACGTGTACCAGGCGAAATCGCGCATGGCCCGGCTGGCCGTGGCCGTGGGCGACCAGGACCTGGCCGTGCGTCTGGCCAAGGAGGCCGACGACCTCAAGGAGCGGTTCAATCGCGATTTCTGGATGCCCGACGAGGGTTACTACGCGCTGGCCCTCGACGGTCGGAAGCGTCAGGTCCGGACCATCACCTCGAACCCCGGTCATTGCCTGTGGTCGCACGTCGTCGACAAGGCCAAGGCGCCTCAGGTGGCCCATCGGCTGCTGTCCTCTGCGCTGTCGAGCGGGTGGGGGATCCGGACCCTCGCCGCCAAGCAACGACCGTTCGACCCGCTCGGATACCACACGGGGTCCGTGTGGCCGCACGACAACGCGCTCATCGCCCACGGGCTCAAGCTGTACGGGTTCGACGAGGAGGCCATGCGGGTGATCGACCAGCTCGTGCTGGCCGGGATGCACTTCTCGCTGGCCCGATATCCCGAGCTGTTCTGCGGTTTCGCTCGGGAGGACGTTCCGCTTCCGGTGGAGTATCCCGTGGCGTGCCGCCCGCAGGCGTGGGCCAGCGGAGCGCCGCTGCTGATGCTTCGGTCCTACGCCGGGATCAGCGCGGAGGCCCCGGACGGCGAGCTCAACATCGTCCGCCCCGAGCTCCCGGACTGGCTGGACGCCCTGGAGATCATCGGCATGCAGGTCGGGCGGTCCCGGGTCGACCTCCGCCTCACCTCGCGCGATGGGGTGACTGCCGTGCAGGTGCCGCGGAAGGACGGCGACGTGGAGGTGTTGGTCCGGCATTGATCCGTGTGGAGGAGTTCGAACGGGCCGCCCGGGACCGACTCCCCGAGATGGTGTTCGACTACTTCGCCGGCGGGGCCGGCGACGAGTGGACGCTCGCCGAAAACCGCCGCGCGTTGGGGCGATGGCTCCTTCGGCCGAGGATCCTCAACGACGTCTCGAACGTCGACCTCGCCACGAGCGTCCTCGGCCAGTCGATCCCGTTCCCGATCGTGTTGGCGCCGACGGCCCTCCAACGAATGGCCCACCGCGACGGCGAGCTCGCCACGGCCAGGGCCGCGAAGTCGCTCGGCGCGCTGATGATCCTGTCGACCATCTCGACGTTCTCGATGGAAGAGGTGGCCGCCGTCGGCGTCGATCGCTGGTTCCAGCTGTACGTCCACAAGGACCGAGGCCTCACGGAGGAGCTGGTGCGCCGGGCCGTGGACTCCGGCTACGGCGCCATCGTCCTCACCGTCGATGCCCCGTTCCTGGGCCGGCGGTACCGGGACGAACGAAACCGCTTCTCCCTGCCGCCGGGGATCGCCCTGGCCAATCTGGCCTCCGTCGACGTCCCCCGGTCGGAGGGATCGGACCTGTTCGCGTACTTCGCCGCGGAACTCGACCCTGGCGTGACGTGGCGAGACATCGAATGGCTTCGTGCCCTGTCGACGCTACCGGTGGTGTTGAAGGGCATCCTGACCGAGGAGGACGCCATTCTGGGGGTCGAGGCCGGCGTCGACGCCGTGGTCGTGTCGAATCACGGCGGCCGTCAGCTCGACGGCGTGCCCGCGTCGATCGACGCGTTGCCGGCCGTGGCGGGAGCCGTCGAGGGGAGGGCGGAGGTTCTGGTCGACGGCGGCATCCGGTCCGGGGCGGATGTCCTCAAGGCGCTGGCGCTGGGCGCTCGCGCCGTGCTGATCGGCCGGCCCTATCTGTGGGGGCTGGCGGTCGACGGCGAGGCGGGGGTGCGGCGAATCCTCGAGCTGCTTCGCGACGAGCTCAGGCTGGCGGCGGCCCTCGCCGGGTGCGCCAGCGTGCGCAGCGTGGATCGTTCGGCCGTGACGAGGGCGAGCAGCTGAGGACTCAGGCGAGCCGTTGAGGGCTCAGCCCCGCCTCACGACCTCCTTCGGCCCCTCGAACCGAATGATCAGCGAGAGGTCGCCCCGCTCGTACTGAAGGCCGTCGGGGTCGAACGACCCGTCCGTCTCGAATACCAGGTATCCGCTGATCGATCCCTGCGCCGGGATGTTGCCGGACTTCGGCAGGAACGTCGTCGGGGCGGCAGCTTCGTCCCGCACCTCGACCGGACCAAGGGTTTCGGACCCGGTCGTCACGGAGAACGAGCTTCGCTTCCACGACAGGGTGTCGCTGGTCCGGTTCTCGAAGGTCACGTAGAAGAAGAACAGCGTGTCCTGCTGGTTGCCCCAGTCCGTGCAATCCGACAGGTACGCGCTGGTACCTCCGTACGTGTTGGTGTTGCATTTCTCGTCGCGCGGCCCCAGCGGCACTACCTGCAGCGACGCCGCGTCGGCCTGGGCCGTGCCGGGGAAGGCCTCGTCGTCCGACGTCACGGGGGCGGGGCTCGTGGCCGGCGTCGTGGGCGCCGTGGTCGTGATGCCCGTGGGGGTCGGCGTCGCGGTCGTGTCGGTGCCGTCACGCGTCAACAGGTAGACGATGCCTCCGATCACGGCCGCGGCCACCAGGACGGCCACCGCGGTCAGGACGGCGCGCCGGCGGCGGTCCTCCCGGCCCGGAGGCGCGGTGACGGGGACGGGCGGAGCGGGGGCGAGCGTCCGGGATTCGGTGTCGGCGGGGAGCGGCGCCGGACGCGCTTCCGTCGGAGCGGGCTCGGGCGCGAACACGTCGGTGGCGGGAGGTGCGGCGACGGTGGGTGGCGCCTCGGCGACGGCCGCGGCTGCGCCCGCGGTCGCACCCGCGGCCGCCGTGCTCTTCGCCGTCGTCTTCTTGGCCGTCGTCTTCTTGGCCGTCGTCTTCTTGGCCGTCGTCTTCTTCGCCGTCGTCTTCTTCGCGGTGGCCGTCTTGGCGGTGGTCTTCTTCGCCGAGGGAGCCTTCGTCGCGGTCTTGCTCGTCGTCTTGGCCTTGGCGGTCGGAGCCTTGGCGGTGGGAGCCTTGGCGGTGGGAGCCTTGGCGGTTGGAGCCTTGGCGGTTGGAGCCTTGGCGGTTGGAGCCTTGGCGGTCGGCTTCGCCGCCGAGGTCGCCGTCGTCTTCTTCGCCGTCGTCGACTTGGCCGGCGCCTTGGCCGTGCTCTTCTTCGCCGGGGACTTCGCCGTGCTCTTCGCCGTGCTCTTCTTCGCCGTCGGTTTCTTGGCGGCGCTCTTGCGACGCGAGCCGGTGCTGAACGCGAACCGGTCGGGAAGGCCCTCCGTCGGCGGTTCGCTCGAGCGACCCGACGTCCTTCGGTTCAGTTCGTCTTCCATGCGAGCTCCTTACCGGGCCCCCCGGCGGGGGCGGACATCCGGGGGACTCTACTCGGTCGGGCCCGGTCCTGTCGCGCTGTTTTCGACCGCGATCGACGGACGGAACATACGCCCGTAGGGGCCGGGACCGTATGCGAACATAGGCGCCCGTGACCATCGATCTGCACGCCCACACCCAGTACTCGGACGGGACCTTTTCCCCGACCGAGCTCGTCGAGTTGGCTCGGCATCGGGGGATCGGGACGCTCGCCGTGACCGACCACGACACGTTGATCGGGCTTCCCGAGGCCTTCCGCGCGGGGACCGATCTCGGCGTCGAGGTCGTCCCGGGCGTGGAGCTGTCGACGGTGAACGACGGCGACGGCGTGCACGTCCTCTGCTACTACATGGACCTCGAAGATCCGAAGCTCACCGCCGAGCTGGAGCGACTTCGGGATGACCGACTCAGCCGTGGCGAGCGGATGGTCGCGAAGCTCCAGGAGCTCGGATACCCGATCACGTTCGAGCGGGTCCACGACATCGCGAGGGGAGGCAACATCATCCGGCCGCACGTGGCCCAGGCGCTGGCCGAAGCCGGGGTGGTTCCGACGGCGAAGGACGCCTTCACCGAGGAGCTGATCGGGTCGGGCGGGCGCGCCTACGTGGAGAAGCATGCCCTGGATCCACGCGAGGCCGTGCCGCTCATCCACGCGGCCGGCGGGGTCTGCGTGCTGGCGCACCCCGGGACGTTTCGGGAGACCAACCCGGTTCCGCCGTCGATGATCGAAGAGCTCGCCCACGTCGGGCTGGACGGATTGGAGGCGGCGCATCCGGAGCACCCGCCCGAGGTCGAGGCCCGCTACGTCGAGATGGCCCGAGCGCTCGGCCTCATTTGGACGGGATCGTCGGACTGCCACGGGGAGCGATACGACCCGGTGCGGCTGGGAATGCGGACCACGCCGCCCGAGCAGCTCGAGCGGATCAAGGCCCGAGCCGCCGAGCTTCGACTCACGCCTCGCCCGTAGCTACGCGTTCGGCAGGACGAGGATCCTGACCGGCGCGCCCGACTTCGCGCTCAGCCGATCGACCCCATCGTTCACGTTGTCCAGGGACACCGTCGCCGAGACCGACCGCGACAGGTCCAGCCGGCCGGCGGCGATCAACTCCAACACTGCTTCCAGATGGCGTTTCTTGTATCCGAGGTGCCCGAGGATCCCCAGCCCGAGGAACGACACCACGAGCAACGGTCCCGCCTCCACCGGCTCCATGGACTGCCCCACGGCGACGACCCGCCCGCCCCACCCAAGCGACCGCATCGCCTGCTTGATCACGGCGGACCGCCCGACCAGATCGAGGGCGACGTCGAGTCCACGCCCGCCTGTGGCGTCCCGGATGGCGGTCGGGACGTCCTCGTCGGGATCGAGGGCGAGGTCCGCCCCCAGCGCGACGGCCCGGTCACGGGCCTCGGGGATGGGGTCGACCGCCGCGACGAAGGACGCGCCCATCAGCCGGGCGATCTGTACGGCGTGCGTCCCCAGCCCGCCGATGCCCCAGAGCCCCACGCGCTCGCCGGGACGAAGAGCCGCACGGTCCGACAGTGCGGCGAACGGCGTGGCCACGGCATCGCACGCGATCGCGGCGTGCTCGGGGCTGACCGCGTCGGGCACGGCGGCGAGCTGATACCACGGGACGGTCACGTGTTCGGCCCACGCGCCGTCGTAGTGGATGCCGAAGACCTGAGGGTTGCGGCAGTCCTCCACCATC
>JBHELE010000114.1:0-4698 GCA_046263235.1 Actinomycetota bacterium | reverse complement strand
CTGTCAGGCTGTCGGAACTCCTAGGAACCGGGGTGCAGTCGCTCAGCGTTGTGGTCGGCCGGGAGGCGGAGCGCGCCGTCGACGGGCTCGCGCCCGGGTCGGTCTTGCTACTCGAGAACGTTCGGTTCGAGTCGGGCGAGGAAACGAACGACCCCGAGCTGTCTCATCGGCTGGCGAAGTTGGCGGATGTCTACGTCAACGACGCGTTCGGATCGGCGCACCGGGCGCACGCCTCGACCGCCGGTATCGCGTCGCTGTTGCCGACCTACGCGGGTTTCCTGATGGCTCGGCAGATCGAGGTCCTGAGCAGACTTCTCGACTCGCCCGACCGGCCGTTCATCGCGATATTGGGTGGTGCGAAAGTCTCGGACAAGATCGGGGTTATTGACAGGCTCATGGAGCGGGTCGACGCGATCCTCGTCGGCGGTGGGATGGCCAACACCTTCCTCTTCGCCAGGGGTGTGGAGGTCGGCGCTTCGCTAGTCGAGCGCGAATTGGCCGGCGAGGCGGGGCGACTGGTGAGCAAGGCCGAGGGTCGCGGGGTACCGGTCGCGCTCCCCACAGATTTGGTTGTCGCGCCGTCGGTCGAGAGCGATACGGCTGACGTCGTGCCGGCGACGGCCGTGCCCCAGGGCAGCGGCGTCTTCGACGTCGGCCCGGAGACGACGGGGCTCTTCGCCAGCCACGTGGAGCGCGCCCGAACCGTGTTCTGGAATGGGCCGATGGGGGTCTTCGAACGCGATCTGTTCGCCTCGGGGACGAGAGCCGTCGCGACGTCGGTCGCCGCCGCCGACGGGTTCACGGTCGTCGGCGGCGGCGACTCGGTCGCGGCAATTCAGAACCTGGGACTTGCAAGCTCGGTGTCTCACGTGTCGACCGGCGGTGGCGCATCGCTCGAGTTCCTGGAAGGCCGCTCTCTGCCAGGGGTGACCGCCATTCCTGACGCAGACTGACCGCGCTCAATGCGGCTCGCGCCGGATCGTTTTCGTCGCGCTGAGCGGAGCTGCAGCCGGGTTCGCTGCAATGGGCGGCGAGTGCGCAGGTCACGGCGTTCGTAGCCGCGATCCTCGCCGGCGGGCGTTGCCGTCGTGCCGCTACGGGTGCTAAGCTCCTGGCACCCGGTCAGCATGGGTAGATTCGTGACATCACAGCGGACGGGAGGTAGGCCGAACCCGTGGACACAGCCATCAACATCGTCATGACCATCGTCTCGGTCGTGCTGATCCTGGTCATCCTGCTGCAGACCAAGGGTTCGTCCTTCAGTGGAGCCTTTGGCGGCGACACCAGCTCCATCTATCGAACCCGGCGGGGCGTGGAGAAGACGCTCTTTCAGTTCACTATCATCGTTGCCGGCGTCTTCGTGCTCTTGGCGATCGTCAGCAGCTGGATGGGCAGCTAGTCTGGGCGGACGAGGGGCGGAGCGGCGGTCGCTCTCGGCCGGGGCTGAGATTGTTGCCAGTCACTTCGGGCGGTGGCTATACTCCCGCTACTCCGAGTGAGCTTCCACGAGTGTTAGCGGCCGGGGCGCCGCCACGGCAGGAGGAATCGGCACGATGGGTGGCCTCGGGTGGCAGGAATTGGTGATCGTCCTCGTGATCGTCATCATCATCTTCGGCGCAGGCAAGCTGCCGGAGATCGGTGGCGCGCTTGGCAAGGGCATTAAGGAGTTCAAGGCCGAGGCGAACAGCGACGACGAGCTGCCCGCGACGGCGTCGACTTCGACCTCCTCCCGGCGCCGGGACGAAGGGACGGTCATCGAATCCCGCGAGATTCGCGCCGACGAAATCTAGCGCCAGGCGCTCTGGACAACGGCGCGTCAAGCAGACGAACGGGGGCCTTCAACGGCCCCCGTTCGTCTGCTTGATCCCGTCGGGGATCGCGGCTTCAGCACGCCCCGGGAGCGACCGCCTACGATTGGCGGTCTTCCTCGCGGAAGAAGCCCAGGATGGTCGTCCCGGGATTTCCGTTCGCGCCGGCCGCCGCGGTGCCGGGCACCTCGCCCATCGTTTCGATGAACGTGATGCGGCTCCATGGGTAGAGGAAAGCGGTCGCTCCGCGGGTGACGTAGGGAAGCTCCTTCCCGTCCTTCTTTCGGATGTTCCGCAGCAGGACGTAGGTGTGGTTGGGATCGGGAAGATCGTCGATCTCCCCGAGGAACGCGTCCTCGCCGTGGATATGTACGACAACCGACATCGCCATTTCGTCGCCCTCTGTCGCCTCTCGCTGCGCTGACGCAGCCGTTAGGTCGTCCGGTGAATCGCGTAGAGCTTCCCGTCCATGCTGCCGAAGATGATGTGATCCGCGGTTACGAGGGGTTTGGAGACGACCGGGCCACCGGCCGTGAACGTCCACTTCACCGCGCCGTCCGCTCGGTTGACGCAATAGAGGACGCCGTCCGTGCCGCCGACGTAGAGAAACTCGCCGTCCGGGGTCGCCGTCGAAGTGATCTGGCGGCACAGCGCGGCCTTCCAGCTGACCGACCCCGTCGCCACGTCGAGCGCGTAAAGGCCCCCGTCGGCCGACCCGACGTACGCGGTTTGATCCACCACGACCGGCGAGGCAACGATGGCCTTGCCGGTCTCGTGGGTCCAGAGCACCGCGCTGGTGTCCAGGTCGAATCCCCGGATCGCTCCATCGGCGGCGCCGACGATCAACGTACGGTCGGCAAGCGCCGCCGACGATACGATCGCCGCGCCGACCTGACGTCGCCAGCGAAGCTGGCCGCTGTCCTGATCGACGCAGTAGAGATACCCGTCATCGGACCCGAAGACCGCGCCACCGCTGGCGACGATGGGGGTCGAGCGGATCGGTCCCCACGAGCGGTAACGCCACAACATCGTGCCTTTGGCCCGGTCGATCCGGTAGAGGAAACCGTCGTCGGACCCGATGATGCACGCCTTGTCGTCCCCGGACGCCGAGGATCGCACCGGCATGTTTGTCCGGAACGACCAGATCGCGCGGCCATGCTGCCGGGAAACGCCGTAGACGTTGTGGTCCTCAGACCCAAAGACGACGAGGTCGCCGAGCGGGAGTGGTCTGGAGACGATCCCGCGCTGGGCCCGGAATCGCCACCGGACCGTGCCGTCCGTCTCGTCGATGGCGTAGAGGTAGGCGTCGTAGGATCCGACGTAGACCGCCCCACCGGCGTGGGATGCAGAACCTCGGATCTCGTCGGCGGATGCCACGGTCCAGTCAAGCCGCTCCTGGTCCTTGGCGGTTAACGCCTCGGCCGTCCCGCGGCTGGGGAGGGACAGAATCTGCGACCCGCCGGCGCCGGTTCGCCGGCTGGCCTCGACTGCCCCGACCGTCCGGGGACGCTCGTCCCGAAGGGCGAGGAGGGCGGCTCGGACTTCGTCCATCGATCCATAGCGGTCGCTCGGCGAATACGCGACGCATTTCAAGATGTGCTGTTCGAACTCCGGCGTCACCGCCGGATTGAGCCGCCGTGGCGGTCGCTGCGCAAAGGTGAATGGTGTCTCACCTCTCGGGTCCGAACCCGTGACGAGGTGGTGGAGGGTCGCTCCAAACGCGTAGACGTCACCACGGACATCGGCAATGCCCCGGTACTGCTCGGGCGGAGCGTATCCCTCCGTCCCGATCATGGTGCCCTTCTGGCTCGGAGCGAACGAGCGAGCGATGCCGAAGTCGACGAGGGCGAGGGAGCCGTTATCCCTGACCATCACGTTGCTCGGCTTCAGGTCCCGGAAAATGATCGGTTCGGGCGTCTGATGATGGAGGTAGGACAGAACATCCGTGAGCTCCAGCGCCCAGTTGACAACGGTATCCTGGGGAAATGGCTCCCCCCGCCGGTTCAGGAGCGACTCCAGATCGTGGCCGCGGATGAGCTCGAGGACCAGGTAGATCGTGTCGTGGTGCTCGAAGAAGTCGTAGATGCGCGGGATCGAGTGGTGGGTCAAGGTGGCGAGGAGGGCCGCCTCTCGCTGGAAGTTGGTGAGCCGCATCTCGCGGAGCCGGGTGTCCTCCCCGACGTTGAACATCTCCTTCACGGCGCACAGTCGCTCGACGCCGGGGAAGCGCAGGTCGCGGGCTCGGTAGACCGTGCTCATGCCACCGATGCCCAGGACATCCTGGATTCGATAGCGACTCTGCAGGACTGTGCCCTGCTTGAGAAGGTTTGGACGGCCGGACACCGCAGGGCGCGGCGCCTGCTCGTCGGTCCCCGAGCGACTCGGCGTCGGGGTGTCCGCCTTCGAGGCAGGCGAGGCCAACGTGACAACCCTCCCCATCGGCTCCGTTGCACGGGCGTCCGCTCCCGGGAGCGGCACCGCGCCCGGTGGTTCACCATCGGTACGGCTCAGGCCATTCTAGGGGCCGAACTGCGGCGCCGGTAGGCGCCGATGGGTGTATCTGCGAGAGTTGGGGCTTTAGTACCGGGCGACCGGTAGCGCGGCGGCGGGACTGCGCCTTGTGCCGGCCCACGCCCCGCCAGTATCATCGGCGGGTGGGATCCGCAGACCAAGCCCGAAGTCTCCCTGGGGGCCGAATGAGCTACGAAGATCGTCGCGTTGCCGCCGACCTTGCTCGGCACAAGGCCCCTGCTTCGACCGTCGACGACTGGGTCACACCATCCGAGCCCCCCGCCCCGGTCGCGGCCGGTCCGCAGGACACCGGGGCAGCTACGGGATCACGCCGCGCGGCAAAGGCGATCCGGGAGGTGGTCGAGACGCTGGTGCTGGC
>JBHELE010000113.1:0-3609 GCA_046263235.1 Actinomycetota bacterium | reverse complement strand
GGCGTTCGGGTTCTGCGTCGTGTTCGCGGCCTGCGGTCAGGTCCCGGGCGCGCACCTTCGGTCTACCGGTGTGCAGGCGGCCGGCAGGCCCTCGCCGCAGTTCAGCCCGAACGGAGAGAACGAAGGACCTCCTCCCGGCATAGTGACGTACGAGGTCGTCGGGACCACCGTGCGGGAGACGAAGCCTCGCCCCCCGAACGAACGATCGCCCTTCTCCGTGTGCCCCATCCGCGGACGTGGGTACTTCGCGGACGACTTCGGAGCGCCCAGATATGCCGGTGGCTACCACCCGCATGCCGGCAACGACATCTTCGCCCCCATGGGGACGCCGATCGTGGCGCCGTTCGACGGTGTGGCCGTGCGGTCGCCCAATGCGTTGGGCGGCCTCGCGGTGAAGGTGCTGGGGCAGTTCGGCTACGTGTACAACGCGCACCTGTCGGGCTACGGGAAGACCGGTCCCGTGAAGACCGACGAGATCATCGGGTACGTCGGGAACACGGGGGACGCGTTGGGCGGTCCGCCCCACAATCACTTCGAATGGCATCCCGTGGGGGGACCGGCGGTGAATCCGTTCCCCTACCTCAGGGACGTGTGCGTCTGACTCGGCGGCCGGCTGGTCCGACTCGGCCGCGGGGCATCGGACGTATCCTGTGATCGTGGCGCGCGGAGGAGGCGACGTCCGGCTTCGGGTTCGGACGGCCGCCGCGCTGGCGATGGCCGTCGCGCTATCGGCTTGCGCCGGTCCGGTGGCGAACCTGCGTGCCGCGCCGCCACCGGCCTCCCGGGTGGTTTCACCGGCCATCGACGTGGACTCCGTCCCCCACGGGCGGATGCCGGCGCATCGCCGGCTGGTCCTTCCCGACCGGGCGCCGTACGGCGTGGTGTCCGACCATCGATACCTTCCGCTGTACAAGTCTCCGTGGGGACCGAACGCCCACCTTCACATCGACACCTGGAACCCTCTGCGGGAACGGCTCCGGTTCCCGGTCCAGGAGGTTCACCCGGCCGCGGACGGGTCGGGGTGGCTGCGGATCCTGCTGCCGGACTGGCGCCTGGGCCGGTCGGCGTGGGTCCGCTCCGATGACGTCCGGGTCGTGTCGGTTCGCGAACGATTGGTGGTGGACCTGTCCGCGTTCACCATTCGCCATTACCGCGAGGGCAAGCTGCTGCACTCGTTCAGCGTCGGCATCGGCCGCCCCGAGTACCCCACGCCGAAGGGGACGTACTTCATCTGGGCCCACGTCCCGCAGGGCATGCCGAACGGCCCGTACGGCGTGTTCGCCCTCGGCACGTCGGCGTTCTCCGCCGTCATCGAGGACGGCCGCGTGGGGGTGCACGGGACCGCCGACCCGAGCGATCGCGGACAGCGCGTCTCGCACGGCTGCATCCGCGTCTACAACACGGACATGATGAAGCTCCGCCGAGTCCCGCTGGGGACTCCGCTCGTCATCCACGCCTGACGTACCGCCCGGCCCCGAGGTTCAGCGGTTATTCCGCTAGGCTCGGGTCGGTTATGCAAACCACGATCGAGGAGACGGCGAAGCACACCGTGCGGCTGAACGTCGAGGTGCCCGCCGAGGAGTTCGCCAAGGATCTCGACCGGGCGTATCGCAAGGTCGCCGGCCAGGTCAAGGTTCCTGGGTTTCGAAAGGGCAAGGTTCCGCGACAGATCATCGACGCCCGGGTCGGCCGGGACGTGGTGATCGAGGAGTTCGTCCACGACACGCTTCCCCGGTACTACGCCGCCGCCCTCCGGGAGCACGAGCTCGCCCCCATCAGCGACCCCGAGATCGACCTGGACGAACTCGAGGAGGGCAAGCCGCTGCGATTCACCGCGACGGTGGAGGTTCGCCCCCGCTTGCGCCTGGAGCCCGACCGCTATCGCGGCCTGTTCGTCCAGCGCCCTCAGAGCGAACCCTCCGAACGCGAGCTCGACGAGTACGTCGACCGACTGCGGGAGCGTTTCGCGGAGCTCGAGGTGGTGTCCCGTCCGGCCCGTGAACGCGACTACGTGCTCGCCGACGTCCGGGCGACGCGCCACGGGGAGGAGGTCCCGCAGGCGACCCGGCTCGGGTACAACGCCGAGCTCGGGGCCGGAGAGCTCGTGCCGGAGCTCGACAAGGAGCTCGAGGGGAAGCGCAAGGGCGACATCGTGAAGTTCAATGCCGTGCTCCCCGAGGCCTTCGGCGACCTCGCCGGGCAGGAGGTCACGTTCCAGGCCCTGGTGAAGGAAGTGAAGTCCAAGAAGCTCCCGGCAGCCGACGACGAGTTCGCCAAGACGGCGTCGGAGTTCGACACGCTCGCCGAGCTGAGGGAGGACCTTCGAGCCAAGCTCCGTCAGCTCAAGGAGGCCGAAGCGAATGCCGTCGTACGCGACCAGGTGCTGCGAGCGCTCGTGGACCAGGTCGACGTGGAGCTTCCCGAGCGGTTGGTCGACGAGGAAACCGAGCGGCGGGTCGAGCGAGCGAGTCAGCGCGCGGAGCAGGCCGGTACGACGCTGGAGGATGCCCTGGAGGACCAGGGTTGGGACGAGCTTCGGTTTCGGTCCGATGCCCGAGCGCATGCCATTCGGGCGCTCAAGGCCGACCTCGCCCTGGAGGCCGTCGCTCGAGCGGAAGAGATCGGAGTGACCGAGGACGACCTGGGACGCGAGGTCGCGGCGCTGGCGCAGGCCACCGGGCGTGACGTCAAGGAGGTGGCCCGTCTGCTGGAACGGTCCGGCCAGGTCACATCATTGGCCGGTGATATCATCCGGTCGAAGGCCCTCGACCTCCTGGTCGAGGCTGCCGATGTATCGTCAGGAGGCTCTCCGGAACCCCCACCGGACCCCGAGCCTTCCCAGGATCAAGGGGATCAAGATGAATGACATGAAGGACTACCTCGTTCCCATCGTCATCGAGCAAACGAATCGCGGCGAGCGCTCGTTCGACATCTATTCGAGGCTGTTGAAGGAGCGAATCGTGTTTCTCGGGACACCCATCGACGACCAGATCGGCAACCTGGTGATGGCCCAGCTGCTCCACCTGGAGAGCGAGGATCCCGACAAGGACATCCATCTGTACATCAACTCGCCGGGCGGCGACATCACATCCTTGTTCGCCGTGTACGACACCATGCAGTACATCAAGCCCGACGTTTCGACGATCGTCATGGGCCAGGCGGCGTCGGCGGCGGCCGTGCTGCTGGCCGCAGGCTCGAAGGGGAAGCGGTACGCCCTTCCGCACTCGCGCATCCTGATCCACCAGCCGCATGGCGGCGCGCAGGGGCAGGCCGTGGACATCGAGATCCAGGCGAAGGAGATCCTCCGGTACCGGAAGCTCCTGGACGAGATCCTGGCGCAGCACACCGGCCAGTCGATCGACAAGATCTCGAAGGACACGGATCGCGACTTCATCATGACCGCGGAGCAGGCCAAGGACTACGGCCTCATCGACGACGTGATCTCCACCCGCAAAGTTCATCGCGAACTGACGACAGCCGCGGCGGCGGCATCGTAGACTGACCCGGCATGTGGACCGCCCGCGGTCGCGCGGCCGGGTGAGGGTCGAGGGAGCAGGGGGGCATGGCCAAGTTCGGTGATTCGGACCTCCTGAAGTGCTCCTTCTGCGG
>JBHELE010000112.1:0-2528 GCA_046263235.1 Actinomycetota bacterium | reverse complement strand
GGGCGGCCCTGGAGGTCCGCGGTTCGGCGGCCCCGGCGGTCCCGGTGGTCCGCGGTTCGGCGGCCCCGGCGGTCCCGGTGGTCCGCGGTTCGGTGGCCCCGGCGGTGCCGGTGGTCCGGGTGGCCCGGCCGGCGGCCCTCGCCGATAGGTCACAACCCCGTCCGTAACCGCTCCTAGGCGCGCGTGGCGCGTGATGTGACAATCACGCGATGCCCGCTCCTTCCGAGTATCGCGCCATCGATCGCTACGTCGAGCGGATCTACCGGCGTCTCGGCCCCCGGTACGTCTGGGCGTTCGTCGCCGCGATCTCCGCCGCGGCCCTGTTCTTCACCGTCCTCGGGGCGCTGGCGATCTACGGGTTCGAGGCCCAGGTGCGCGACGTCTTCGGTCGGACCCTCGTCGTCGGCGCGGCGTGCGGCGTAGTCGCCGTGGCGATCATCACCATCCGAATTGTCTTTACCGGCCCGTTCCGGCCCCTCCTGAGGTGGATGACCGAGGACGAGCACACGCCCGCCGAGGCGGTGGACGCGTGGCGGGCCGCCACGACGGCCGTTCTGCCGCTCGTGGCCTTCGGGGCCCTGGTCTTCTCGGTCTGCTACATCCCGGCGGAGGTGTACTTCATCCTGGCGCTGGACATCCCGCTGTCGTCGATCCCAGCGGTGATCCTGACCGTTGAGATCATGATCTGCGGGGCTGCGCTGGTGGATTACTTCATCGCGGAGGAGCTCCTCCGTCCGGGGCTTCGGGAGGTCGCCGCTCATCTCCCTGCCGACTTCGAACTCTCCCACGTGGGACTGCCCATGCGACGAAAGCTATTCGCCGCCGTGTCGCTCATCACGCTGGCCACCGCGACCGTCGTGGCCGCCGCGCAGTCCCCGACGCTGGCTCCGACGTCCAGGGCGATCGTCGGCGTGGGGTCGGCGATGGTGCTGACCCTCACGATCTCGCTCCTGCTCACCACGTTCCTCACCCGCGCCGTGGTCTCGCCCGTGGAGCAGCTCCTCGCGGCGAGCCGGCGGGTTCGGGAGGGCGACCTGGCCGCGCGGGTCGCCGTGATGAGCTCCGACGAGCTCGGCGTGCTCAGCCAGAGCTTCAACGAGATGATCGAAGGGCTCCAGGAGCGCGAGGCGCTCTCCGCGGCCATGGGGAGCTACGTCGATCCGACCGTGGCCGGCCGCGTCCTGCGCGAGGGCCAGCTCCTGCAGGGAGAAGAGGTCGAGGTCACGCTGATGTTTCTCGACATCCGGAACTTCACCGGGACCTCGGAGGATCTCTCCGCGGCCGACACCGTGGCGTTTCTGAACGAATTCTTCGAGCTGGTCGTTCCGATCATCGCCGAACACGGCGGCCACGCGAACAAGTTCCTGGGCGACGGGCTGCTGGCGGTGTTCGGCGCTCCGGAACCGCATCCGGATCACGCCGACCGGGCGGTGACGGCGGCCCGGGCCATCGCCCGACGAGTGCGGGAGGCCTACGGGGATCGACTGCGGATCGGGATCGGGGTCAACTCGGGACGCGTCATCGCCGGCACGCTCGGCGGCGGCGGACGGCTGGAGTTCGGCCTCATCGGCGACGCGGTGAACGTGGCCGCGCGGGTCGAGCAGCTGACGAAGGAGACGGGCGACACGATCCTCATCACGGAGTGGACCAGGGCGTTCCTGTCGCACAACGCGTACGAGCCGCGGGGGGCGGCGCGACTGCGCGGCAAGGCCACGGAGATCCAGATCTACGGCGTGCCCGTCGAGGACGCCGGCCTCGCTCAGAGGTAGGACGAGCGGGCCTGGTCCGCCGAACCCTCTCGGAGTCGGCTCAGCGCTTCGTCGAAGTCCGCCTGGGTGACAGACGACGCCGCCTCGGCCGGGGCCCCTTCGCCGTCGCCCCCGGCCGACGGCCCCAGGCGCGACATGGCCGCCAGGGCTGCCTCCTGGCAGAGCGCCTTGAGATCCGCCGGCGACATCCCTTCGGACCTCCTCGCCAGCGCCTCGAGGTCGACGCCAACGGTCGGCATCCTCGCCGTGTACAGGCGGAGGATGGCCAACCGTCCCGCCTCGTCCGGCAGGCCGAGGACGATCGTCCGCGATAGCCGTCCTCCCCGAAGCAGCGCCGGGTCGAGCTCGTCCGGCCGGTTCGTCGCGCCGATGACGAACACGCCCCGCTGGCCGGCCAGGCCGTCGATCTCCGCCAGCAGCTGGTTCACGTGGGTGTCGTGCACTTGGACCTCGCCGCGCCGGCCGGCCACCGCGTCGATCTCGTCGATGAAGATGATCGAAGGCCGGTTCTCCCTGGCCCGCTCGAACAGGCGGCGGACGTTCTGTTCGGACTCCCCTACCCACTTGCTCATAACGTCGGCGCCGGAGATCGGGTAGAACGAACACCGCGCCTGCGCCGCCAGGACCTTCGCGATGGTGGTCTTCCCCGTTCCGGGGGGACCGGCCAGCAGGAGACCGCTGGGCGGGTCGACCCCGAACCGAAGGGCCTGCTCGGGGTCCTCGATCACGGCTTGGAGCTGTTGGAGCTGGGCCTTGATG
>JBHELE010000111.1:0-3213 GCA_046263235.1 Actinomycetota bacterium | reverse complement strand
GTGTCGGGCGTCGACGCGATCCTCATGGTCGTGGATGCCGCGTCGGGCGTCGGTCGCGGCGATGCGTTCGTGGCGCGGCAGCACGTCGACGCGTTCGCCGGCCCCAAGCTCTGCGCAGTGAACAAGGTCGACCGCGTCCGGGGCCGCGGGCTGGTCCCGCAGCTGGCGGCCGCGGCCGAGCTCGCGTCGTTCGACCACGTCGTACCGACGTCGGCCGTGACCGGCGCCGGGCTCGCCGACCTCCGTGCGGTGCTGCTGGACGTCCTGCCCGAAGGACCGCCGTTGTTCCCCTCGGACCACGTCACGGATCAGCCGCTCGAGGCGCGCGTGGCGGAGATCGTTCGAGAGAAGGCCCTGGCCCTGACTCGCGAGGAAGTTCCTCACTCGATCGCCGTCACCACCGAGGAGGTCGAGCGCGATCCGGAAACGGGAATGGTCACCGTCTCCTGCCGAATCCTCGTCGAGCGCGAGTCCCAGAAGGGGATCGTCATCGGCCGGGGAGGGGAGATGCTCAAGCGAATCGGGACGGCCGCCCGGACGGAGATCGAAGCCCTCCTCGATGCCCAGGTGTTCCTGGACCTCCGGGTGAAGGTCCTCCGGGACTGGCAGCGCGACCCCTCCGCGCTCGACCGTCTCGGCCTCTGACGGGATCCGCACCGGCGATCCCGCACTCCCGGCGAGGCTCGACTGGTCGAACCGTGCGGCTACTATGGACCGGCCGGCACCGACGCCGTCGCCCCGGTCAAAGGAGCGCAACCGAATGGCCACCCAACTTGATCGTCGCGGCGGTCGCCCGCCCGATGTCGTCCGGTTCACGCCGGGACAGGCCGTCGCGCTGGTGGCGCGGGCCGGCGCCGTGGACGCCGTGGGCCTGGAGGAACGGGCGGCGTCGCTCGGCAAAAGGTCCATCAAGCGCGAGGCCAAGCTGTGGGCGCTGGACCTCGCCATCCGGTGCATGGACCTGACCACGCTGGAGGGCTCCGACACGCCCGGGAAGGCCGTGGCGATCTGCGCCAAGGCCGTCCGTCCCGATCCGACCGATCCTTTGATCCCGCACGTGGCGGCAGTGTGCGTCTACCCGGAGCTCGTCCCGGTGTGTGTCGCGCAGCTCGCTCACAGCGGCGTTCGCGTGGCAAGTGTCGCCGGCGCGTTCCCCAGCGGCCTGGCTCCGCTGGCCACCCGCCTCGAAGAGATCCGGACGGTGGTGGGGGAGGGGGCCGGGGAGGTCGACATCGTCCTGAATCGTTCCGCCTTCCTGGCTGGCCGGTACCGCCAGGCGTTCGAGGAGATCGCGGCCGCGAAGGAGGCGTGCGGCGAGGCTCACCTCAAGGTCATCCTGGAGGTTGGAGAGCTCGGGTCCTACGACCAGGTTCGGCGGGCCTCGGTTCTGGCCATGGCGGCCGGGACGGACTTCATCAAGACCTCGACCGGCAAGATCGGGACCGGTGCCACCCCCGCCGCGGCGCTGTGCATGATGGAGGCCATCCGAGACTTTCATCGCGAGACCGGCCGGCCGGTCGGGTTCAAGGCCGCCGGGGGGATCAGGGCATCGAAGCAGGCCATCCATTACCTCGTGTTGTGCCACGAGACGCTCGGCCCGGACTGGCTGGACCCGTCCCGGCTCCGGCTGGGCGCTTCGACGCTGCTGAACGACGTGCTGATGCAGATCCGAAAGGAACGGACCGGCGCGTATCAGGGGCCTGACTACTTCACGGTGGACTGACCGATGGCGAAACGCACCGACGAACCGGGCCTCGCCCCACGTGAGGATCGCTCGCCGGCTCGGAGCGGCGTGTGGGCCTACGCGCCGGCCCCGGAGTCCCGCGACATCGTCACGATCAAGCCTCGCTACGACCTATTCATAGGCGGGCGATTCGTGGAACCGCGGAGCGGGCGCCACTTCGACACGATCGATCCGGCCCGGGAGGCGCCCTTGGCCGAGGTGGCCGAAGCCGGCGCCGAAGACGTCGACGTCGCGGTGGCGGCGGCTCGGGAGGCCTACGAGACCGGATGGCGCGACCTCCCCGGGAAGGAACGGGCGAAGTACCTGTTCCGAATCGCCCGGGCCCTGCAAGAACGAAGCCGGGAGTTCGCCGTGTTGGAGTCGATCGACGGCGGGAAGCCGATCAAGGAGTCGCGCGACGTCGATGTGCCCTTGGCGGCGGCGCACTTCTTCTATTGCGCGGGGTGGGCCGACAAGCTGGAGTATGCCTTCCCGCACCGGACGCCTCGTCCGCTCGGGGTGGCGGGACAGGTCATCCCGTGGAACTTCCCCCTGCTCATGGCGGCGTGGAAGATCGCCCCGGCGCTCGCCACAGGCAACACCGTCGTGCTCAAGCCCGCGGAGACCACGCCGCTCACCGCGTTGCTGCTGGCAGAGGTGTTGCAGGAAGTCGACGTGCCGCCGGGGGTGGTGAACATCGTGACGGGCGCGGGTCCGACGGGCGGCGCCCTGGTCGGGCACCCCCGCGTGGCCAAGGTGGCGTTCACCGGATCGACGGACGTCGGAAAGATCATCCGCCGCGCCGTGGCCGGAACCGACAAGCGCCTCACGCTGGAGCTCGGCGGGAAGGCGGCCAACATCGTCTTCGACGATGCCCCGCTCGACCAGGCGGTCGAAGGGATCGTCAACGGCATCTACTTCAACCAGGGCCACGTGTGCTGCGCGGGTTCCCGGCTGCTCGTGCAGGAGCCGGTCTTCGAACCGCTGCTGGACAAGCTCAAGGAGCGCCTGGCCACGCTACGGGTCGGCGATCCCCTGGACAAGAACACCGACGTGGGCGCCATCAACTCCCGGCAACAGCTGGACAAGATCGAGGACCTGGTGGAGTCGGGGGTTCAGGAAGGCGCGGAGATCTACCAGCCGGACTGTGTCCTCCCCGAGCGTGGGTTCTGGTTCCGCCCCACGCTGTTCACCGGGGTGTCGCAGTCGCACCGAATTGCCCGCGAGGAGATCTTCGGACCGGTGCTGTCGATCCTGACGTTTCGGACGCCGGACGAGGCGCTGGAGAAGGCGAACAACACCCCGTACGGGTTATCGGCGGGGGTATGGACCGAGAAGGGGTCGCGCATCCTGTGGATGACCGAACGGCTGCGGGCCGGCGTGATCTGGGCTAACACCTTCAACCGATTCGATCCGTCGTCGCCGTTCGGTGGCTACAAGGAGAGCGGCTTCGGGCGCGAAGGAGGCCTGCACGGCCTGGAGCCATATCT
>JBHELE010000110.1:0-4158 GCA_046263235.1 Actinomycetota bacterium | reverse complement strand
GCGTCGCCCACGATCGGGACGTCCGCCGCGCGGTTCTTCCCGATCTCCGCGGGGTCGATGTCGACGTGGATGACCTTGGCGTCCGGGGCGAACGCGGCCAGGTTGCCGGTGACGCGGTCGTCGAAGCGCGACCCCAGCGCGATCAGGAGGTCGGCGTTCTGCATCGCGGTGACGGCCGTGTAGCAGCCGTGCATGCCGGGCATGCCGAGGCCCAAGGGGTGGGTGTCCGGAAACGCCCCCCGGGCCATGAGGGTGGTCACGACGGGGAGGTCGCCGCCCTCGGCCAGAGCCCGCAGCTCGCCGGCCGCGTTCGCCTTGATGATCCCGCCACCGGCGTAGATGACCGGACGCTCCGCCTCAAGGATGAGCTTCACGGCCTCGCGGACCTGGCGGAGGTTGCCCTTCGTGGTCGGCCTGTAGCCGGGCAGGTCCAGGTTGTCGGGCCACTCGAACGGCGCTTCCTGCAGCAGCACGTCCTTCGGGATGTCCACCAGGACCGGACCGGGTCGCCCGGTCGACGCGATGTGAAATGCCTGCCGGATGACCCGCGGCACGTCGGCGGCCGTCGTGACGAGCCAGTTGTGCTTCGTGATCGGCATGGTGATGCCGCGGATGTCGGCCTCCTGGAAGGCGTCGTTCCCGATCACGGCCGACGGCACCTGCCCGGTGATGGCCACGACCGGGATCGAATCCATGAACGCGTCCGCCAGCGCCGTGACCAGGTTGCAGCCTCCCGGTCCGGACGTGGCCATGCACACCCCGGGACGGCCGGTGGCGTGGGCGTACCCCTCGGCGGCGTGGCCGGCGCCCTGCTCGTGCCGCATCAGGACGTGCCGCACCGACGAGTCGAGCAGGGGGTCGTACGCCGGGAGGATGGCGCCGCCGGGGATGCCGAACACCACGTCGACCCCTTCGAGCTCCAGGCTCTTGAACAGGGCCTGGGCCCCGGTCAGCCGGGGAGAGGATCGCACTACCTCGCCGCCTCCGTGGCCTCCTGGCGCGAGGCCCGAGCTTCCACCGGCTGCGATGGGGTCTGCGCGACGCGATACCCCATGGCATGACCGAGAGCGCGGCACGCCCGCTCGAACTCCCACGGAGTCCAGTCGCGCCGGCGGCTCTGGAAGGCTTCCTCGTCCTCGTCGAACGCCGTCGCGAAGTAGTCGGCCTCGGTCGCGAAGTACCGCTCCAGGCGTTCTTTCGCCCCGCGGTCGGCGACGTCGAACGTCACCTGCCCCGGGCCCTCCCACTGCGCCGAGCCGACCATCGTGCCGTTGTCGTGAAACTCGAATCGCATCTGCTTTCTCCTTTCGATCCGTGCCGAACGAACCCGGAAAACGAAAGACCCCTCGGGTGCTCCCGAAGGGTCTCTGGCGCAGGTCAGGGCGTGGTTCGCCCGGACCCGCGCCTACGTAATAAGTACGAGGGTGGTCAGGTGCTCGAGTGTCCTCGCGGTCGTGTTCATTGAAGTGCGTGAGGATACGGATATCTCGCGACGTGTCAAGCCGGGAGCTGACGCTGCGTCAGATTTGTCCGTTCGATCTAGGCCGGCGTGGCCTCGATCGCCTCCTTCAGACGCCGGAGGTTGCCTTCGTCCTCCCGCTTGCCCTCGCGGGCGATCATTGGGCCGAGGAGCTTGAGGATTCCCCGCGGCCGGATGTCCGTCCGGCAGACCACCCGTGTTCCCTCCGGAACGGCTTCGAACGTGAACACCGCCTGGGCCGGCAGCGGTCCCGAGGTGTACTCGAATCCGTACACACGACCCGGCTCGAACTTCGTGATTCGCCAACCGAGCGTCATCCGCCGCCCCATGAACCTCCGCGTCTCCGTTCCCGTCGTGCCCGGACCGATCGGACCATCCGACGTCGAGCTTTCGACCGCCGGCGACCAGGCCGGCGTGTTGGACGGGTCGATGGCGAATGCGAACACCTCCTCGGGATTCCGCGCGATGGTGATGGTCGTCTCGATGGTGGGCATCGTCCATCCCTCCTGCGCTCGAATCCCGCTTCCGTACCGTTGTCCTTCGGTGGGCCGAAACGTAACAGACGCTATATGAGCCCCCGCTCGCTTCATCCGCGCCGCGGAGTTCGGCGGGCCGCCGGAAGGTCAGGCGGCTGCTTCGGCCTGGGCCTCGGCTGCGACCTGGTCCTCCAGACCGGTCACGGGGGTAACGGTCGTTCCCGTGCGCCGCCGCTCGCGGATCTCGAGACGCCGGGAGAGCCGCGACAACAGCAGGTTGACCACGATGAACATGAGGCCCACCACGATGAACACCTGGAGCACGGGGGCCTGCACACCTCCGAAGAATCCGAAGCTGGTGACGATACGGGCGTGCCGCATGACCTCCTGGATGGCGATGATGCTGACCAGCGTGGTGTCCTTGTTCAGCGTGATGAGCTGGGATACCGTGGCCGGCACCATTCGCCGAAGGCCCTGAGGGAGGACGACCAGGCGCATGGCCTGCCAGCGGGTCATGCCCAGCGCCGCGGCGGCTTCGCCCTGGCCCCGCTCGAGGGACTGGATGCCGGCCCGGAAGATCTCGGCGATGACGGCGGAGTTGTAGAGCACCAGGCCGAGGAGCGCCGCCAGCACGGTGCCGGAACGCAGGGCCTCGGGGAAGAAGTCCGGAATGATCGCCTCCCAGCCGTCCTTGGCCCCTTCCGGCAGCGCGAGGAACATGTAGAGGATCAGCAGGATCAGCGGCACGTTGCGCCACACGTCGATCCACAGGCCCACCGGGGCCTTGATCGCCGGCGACTTCGACACGCGGCCCAGCGCCAGCACCAGCCCCACCACCAGGGACAGCACCATTGCGATCGCGGCGATCTCCAGGTTCACCGCGAACCCTTTCAGCAGGAAGGTCAGGTTGTTCCCCGTGGTGAGCCAGCGCCAGTTGTCGGGGTCGAACAGGTAGTCCACTCGTCCCCTCCCTCAGCGCCGGATGGCCAGCCGCCGCTCCAGGTAGCGCACGGTGAAGGTCGCGGTCACCGTGAGCACCAGGTAGCCGACGGCTGCCCAAAAGAACGTCTCGTTGATCTGGAACGTCCTGGCCTGGACGATCCGGGCTTCCTTCAGCAGATCCGGAATGGCCAGCAGCGAGGCCCCGATGATCGCCGAGTTCTTGATCATGGCGATGACGAGGTTTCCGATCGGCGGGATCACCGTGCGCACGGCTTGGGGCAGGACGATTTTGGTCATGGCCCGGCGGTACGTGAAGCCGAGCGATAGCGCTGCCTCGACCTGGCCCTTCGATACCGCGAACACGCCCGATCGAACGGCTTCCGCCACGTACGCCGCCGTGTACAGCCCGAGGCTGAGCGTGCCCGCCACCCAGGCTCCCACCCCGATGCCCATCCGACGGACGCCCAGGAAGGCGATGAAGATCAGCACCAGCAGCGGGACACTTCGAAACGCCTCGACGTACACCGTCCCGATCCAGCGAAGCCCCCGGGCCGGCGCCACCCGTAACGCGCCGATCAGGAGTCCCACGCCGAGGGCGATGGCCAAGGAGATCGCGACCAGCCGAAGCGTGATCAAGAACCCGTCCAGAAACTCCGGGAAGTGCCTGACCAGCACGTCCCAGAGATCGCTCATGTTCCGTTACCCCTTCGTGGGATGTGGGTCAGCAGGTCTCCTCACAGGGCCGAAGCTCCAGTGCCTCGGCAAGCGTCGTGGTCGGAACCACGGCCTCCTGGCCCGTGTACCGGCCGATCCACTTCTCGAACATCTCCACCCAGCGGCCGTCCGCCTTCACGTCGGCGATGACGCCGTCCACGAACTCTTTCATCTGGGTGTCGCCCTGCTTGATCCCCGCGCCGTACGGCTCCACGGTGATCTCGTCGCCGACCAGCTTCAGGTCCGGATCCTGGATGATCATGCCGGTGAGGATGACGTCGTCCGTGGACACAGCGTCGACCGCGCCGTTCTGGATCAGCTCGAGACACTCGGAGTAGGCGTCCACGAGCCGGAGCGTCGCCTTCGGCGCCTGCTTCTTGAGCGTGTCCTGGTATGTGGAGCCGAGCGCCGTGCACACCTTCTTACCGGCCAGGTCATCGACGCCGGCGATCTTCGAGCTCTTGGGCACGAGAATCCGTCCGTGGGCGATGAAGTAGGGGTCGGTGAAGCCGATCTGCTCGGCGCGCTCGGGATTGATCGTCATGG
>JBHELE010000109.1:0-4955 GCA_046263235.1 Actinomycetota bacterium | reverse complement strand
AAGCGGGTTCGGTCGGTGTTCTCCGGGCCCGACGACCTGGACGTGGTGGGGGGCGACCCGTCGGAGCGACGGCGGTTCATGGACGAGGCGCTGCGGTCCCTGTGGCCGCTGAAGGAGGGCGCCACGGCCGCCTACGACCGTGTCCTGCGGCAGCGAAATCGGCTCCTCAAGGAATGGGACGGCCCGGGTGAGCGCGTCGACCTGCAGGCGTGGGATCAGGAGTTGGTCGCGCTCGGGTCGGAGCTGATGCGCCTTCGGTCCGACGCCGTCGGAAGGGTGGCCCCTGCCGCTGCCGACGCGTTCGAGGCGTTGTCGGGCGATCGCCTCGAGGTCGAATACGTCCCGTCGGCGTGGGGACCGGATGTCGACGAGGCGTTCCGGATCCGCCTGGCCGAACGACGAGGCGACGAGTTCCTCCGGCGGACGACGCTGGTCGGCCCGCACCGGGACGACCTTTTGCTGGCCGTTCAGGACCTCGTGGCGCGAGGGTTCGCGTCCCACGGCGAAGGATGGGGAGCGGCGCTGTGCCTTCGGCTGGGCCTGGCCGACGCCGTCGCCGCCGAGACGAGGGAGGATCCGGTCCGCCTGTTCGACGATCCGTTCTCCGGCCTCGACCCGGAGCGCCGGGACCGGCTGGCGCGTCGCATGACGGAGCTCGATCCCCTGGCCATCGCCGTCCCGGACGACCAGCACATCCCCGGCGGAGCGACGGTCTGGCGGGTGAAGGAGGGTCGTGTCGTCGCCGAATGACCGCCGGAGGCTCGTGCCGGGCGCGGCGCGAAGCGGCGACGCCCAGGACCTCGGCGCCGTCCTGGACGAATTGCTCCAACAGCGTCCCTGGCACGGGGGGCTGGTCCTGGGGGACCTGGCCCGCCGGTGGAGCCACGTGGTCGGGGAGCGGCTCGCCCAGGAAACCCGCCCCGGGACGCTGAGCGGCGATGTGTTGACGGTCGTCGCGTCGTCGGCCGCCTGGGCCACGCAGATCGGGTTCCTGGCTCGAGACGTCGCTCGGAGGGCGAACGAGGTCCTCGGTGAGGAGCGAGTCCGCACCGTCCACCCGGTCGTGAACCCCGACCAACGGTCGCGCGGCGATGGACCGACCGGGCGTGTCGGAGGGGGTCGATAGGATCCGGTCGCCGGGGAATACCCCGGCCGTGAGGGCAGCAAAAACCGCGGTTCCCCGGCCGTTAGATGGTAATTCCGATGGTAGAATTGCACTGCGATTGAACCCCCCGGAGAAGGGCTTTCCCCGGGCGTGAGCGCGCCGCCGTTCTTCGGGGTGCATGGCGGAGGTCCTGTGGCAAAGAAGCGATCCGGATCCAGCTACACCGCTGCAGACATCACGGTCCTGGAAGGGCTCGAAGCCGTTCGGCGACGGCCCGGGATGTACATCGGGAGCACCGGTCCACGGGGCCTTCATCACTTGGTCTACGAGGTCGTCGACAACTCGATCGACGAGGCGCTGGCGGGGTACTGCTCGAAGATCCTGGTGGAGTTGCTCCCGGACGGCAGCTGCCGCGTCCGCGACGACGGGCGCGGTATCCCGGTCACTCCCATCCCGGGCTCCCGCGATCGACGCCCTGCCATCGAGGTCGTGCTGACCACGCTTCACGCCGGCGGCAAGTTCGATGGGAAGTCGTACGCGGTGTCCGGCGGCCTGCACGGCGTGGGCGTTTCCGTGGTGAATGCCCTCTCCGGCCGGCTCGTGGTGGAGGTCGCCCGCGATGGCTTCACCTGGCGGCAGGAGTTCGCCAAGGGGAAGCCAGCGGGCAAGCTGGCGAAGGGCAAGCCGACCACCAAGACCGGCACGATCGTGCAGTTCTGGCCTGACTCCGAGGTCTTCGAGGAGATCGAGTTCAAGCGGGACACGCTGGCCGAGCGATTCCAGGAGCAGTCGTTCCTCGTGCGGGGCGTGGAGATCGGGTTCGTCGATGCCCGGGAGAGCCCCGCGGTGAAGGCCGTGTACAAGGCGAGCGGCGGTCTGGCGGACTTCGTGAAGCATCTCTCGCACGGCAAGGAGCCGCTTCACCAGCGCATCGTGCACTTCGAGTCGGCCCGCGACACCAGCCAGGTCGAGGTGGCGATGCAGTGGAACACCGGGTTCCAGGAATCGCTGCACACTTTTGCTAATACTATTAACACTCATGAAGGCGGGATGCACGAGGAGGGTTTCAAGAAAGCCCTGACCAACGTGCTCAACCGCTACGCCCGGAACAAGGGCCTCCTGAAGGAGAAGGAGGAGAACCTCATCGGGGAGGACATCCGGGAGGGGCTCACCGCCATCGTGTCGGTGAAGCTCCAGGAGCCGCAGTTCGAGGGCCAGACCAAGACGAAGCTCGGCAACACCGAGATGCGGTCGTTCGTCGAGACGACGGTGAACGACCAGCTCATGACCTGGCTGGAGGAGCATCCCGGCGACGCCAAGCGGATCGTCATCAAGTGCTCGCAGGCGGCGAAGGCCCGGATGGCGGCCCGCCAGGCCCGCGACCTCACGCGTCGAAAGGGCCTGCTGGAGTCCACGTCCCTGCCGGGAAAGCTGGCTGACTGCCAGCTGTCCGACCCCGAGGTCTGCGAGATCTTCATCGTGGAGGGCGACTCCGCGGGCGGGTCCGCGAAGCAGGCCCGGGAACGCGCCTTCCAGGCCATCCTTCCCATCCGCGGCAAGATCCTGAACGTCGAGAAGGCTCGGCTCCACAAGATCCTGGAGAACGTGGAAATCCAGGCCCTGATCTCGGCCATCGGGACGGGGATCGGCGACGAGTTCGACGGCTCCAAGGCCCGGTACGGAAAGGTGGCCATCCTGGCCGACGCCGACGTCGACGGCGCCCACATCCGCACACTGCTGCTGACGTTCTTCTTCCGCCACATGAAGGAGCTCATCGAGGCGGGGAAGGTGTTCGTGGCGCAGCCGCCCCTGTATCGAGTGAAGGCCGACGGGAAGTACCACTACCTCCTGGACGATCGGGAGCTCACCGCCCTGCAGAGCCAGAACGGCCACAAGAGGGTCGAGGTCTCGCGGTTCAAGGGACTGGGAGAGATGAACCCCGAGCAGCTGTGGGAGTCCACCATGAACCCCGACACCCGCATGCTCAAGCAAGTGACGCTGGAGAACGCCGCCGCGGCCGACGTGATGTTCTCGACCCTCATGGGCGAAAACGTCGAGGCCCGCCGGGCGTTCATCCAGCAGAACGCCAAGGACGCGTTCATCGATGCGTAGGGCGCTCGGCCGCTAACCGATGGCCGTCACCGCAGAGCAGCGCATCGAGCCGGTCGTCATCGAGGAGGAGATCCAGTCCTCCTTCATCGACTACGCCATGTCGGTCATCGTGTCGCGGGCGCTGCCCGACGTTCGCGACGGCCTCAAGCCGGTCCACCGGCGAATCCTCTACGCGATGCTCCAGGAGGGCCTCGCGGCCGGGCGGCCCCGCAAGAAGTCGGCGTCGGTCGTCGGCGAGGTCATGAAGACGTTCCACCCCCACGGCGACCAACCGATCTACGACGCCATGGCGCGGCTGGCCCAGGACTTCTCCATGCGGTATCCGCTGGTCGACCCGCAGGGGAACTTCGGGTCCATCGACGGCGACCCACCGGCCGCCGCGCGGTACACCGAGGCCCGCCTGTCGGCCCTCGCGATGGAGATGCTCCGCGACATCGACCGGGAGACGGTCGACTTCGTCCCGAACTACGACGGCGAGGCGGAGGAGCCGGTCGTCCTGCCGGCGCGGTTCCCCAACCTGCTCGTCAACGGCTCCCAGGGCATCGCGGTGGGCATGGCCACGAACGTCCCTCCGCACAACCTCGGCGAGGTCATCGACGCGGTCATCGCGCAGGTCGACCAGCCCGACCTCTCCCTTCGTGACCTGATGAAGCACGTCAAGGGGCCCGACTTCCCCACCGCCGGCCTCATCATCGGCCGTGAGGGGATCAACGACGCCTACGAGACCGGGCGTGGCACGATCAAGATGCGGGCCCGGGTCAGCGTCGAGGAGGGCCGCCAGGGCCGACAGCGCCTGGTCGTGACGGAGCTGCCGTACATGGTCAACAAGGCCCGGCTGGCCGAGAAGATCGCCGACCTGGTCACCCGGCAGCGAAAGATCCCCGACATCTCCGACCTGAAGGACGAGTCCAGCCGGGCCGGGATGCGTCTGGTGATCGACCTTCGGCGCGGGGCCAACCCGCACGTGGTCCTGAACCAGCTCTACAAGCACACCCAGCTGCAGGACACGTTCGGCGTCAACATGCTGGCGCTGGTCGACGGGGTTCCCCGGACGCTCAACCTGAAGCAGGTCATCCAGCACTACATCGGGCACCAGACCGACGTCGTCACGCGCAGGGTCCGGTTCGACCTGCGAAAGGCCGAGGAGCGGGACCACCTGGTGCAGGGCCTGCTCATCGCGCTCGACCACATCGACGAGGTGATCAAGATCATCCGGGGAGCGTCGGACACCGAGGACGCCAGGACGAAGCTCATCAAGCGGTTCAAGCTGTCCGAGATCCAGGCGAACTACATCCTGGACATGCCGCTTCGCCGGCTGACCAGGCTGGCCCGAAAGGAGCTCGAGGACGAGCATCGCGAGCTCCTGGCGACCATCAAGCGCCTCAAGGCCCTTCTGAAGGACCCCAAGAAGATCCTGGGCGTGGTGAAGGACGAACTGCTCGAGATCCGATCGAAGTTCGTCGATCCACGACGCACGGAGATCCGGGCGGACGAGGGCGAATTCGACGTTGAGGACCTCATCCAGGAGACCGACGTCATCGTCACGGTGACCCGGACCGGGTACGTCAAGCGGCTTCCGGTCGAGACGTACCGGCGGCAGGGCCGGGGCGGGCGCGGTGTGATCGGGGCCAACCTCAAGGCCGACGACATCATCACCCAGGTCTTCACCACGACGACCCACCACTGGCTCCTGGTCTTCACCAACAAGGGCAGGGTCTACCGGGCGAAGGTCCACGAG
>JBHELE010000108.1:0-3694 GCA_046263235.1 Actinomycetota bacterium | reverse complement strand
TCGGCGAACGCGTCCTCGGCAAAGGGCCCGATCACGGCAAGCGAGAGTGGCCGCGTGAAGTACTCCTTCGCGACGCGAAGTGCGTCGTCGGACGTCACCGCGTCCGTTCGCTCGATCACTTCGTCGACGGAGAGGATCTCGCCCTGGCTGATCTCAGATCTCCCGATCCTGGACATTCGCCCCCCCGTGTCCTCGAGGGACAGGACGAACGAGCCCTTCAGGTGCCCTTTCGCTCGCTCCAGCTCGTCCCCGTTCAGGCCGCCGTCCACGATGTCCTCGATCTGCGCTCGGATGATCGAGAGCACCTCGGCCGCCTTTGCCGGTGTGGTCCCCGCGTACACACCGAACAACCCCGTCTCCGCGAACATCGAGTGGTGACTGTAGATCGAGTACACCAACCCACGCTTCTCGCGGACCTCCTGAAACAGCCGTGACGACATCCCGCCGCCGAGCGCCGAGTTCACCACGCCGAACGGGAAGCGTTCCGGATCCTGCCGGGAGTACGCGTTCGTCCCCAGACAGATGTGGGCTTGTTCGGTCTTCCGCGGATGGACCAGCGTCGCCCCGGAGGGGGGCGGCACGGTCCCCGGCGCCCTGACGGCGGGCGCCCGTCCCGGCGCAACCCGTGACCCCGTGTCCATCTGTTGCTCCACCAGCCGGCACAGCTCTTCGTGCTTGAGGTTCCCGGCCGCGGCCACGACGAAGTGGGACGGCCGGTATCGCGACGTGTAGAACCGCTTCACCTGATCCCGCGACACCGACCCGATGGTGTCGCGCGTTCCGAGGACCGGCCGCCCCAGAGGATGGCCCTTCCACAAGGTCTCGCCGAACAGATCGTGGATGAGGTCTCCCGGGTCATCCTCGTGCATGTGGATCTCTTCCAGGATGACCAGGCGCTCCGCGTCGAAATCCTCCTTGTCGAGCACGGAGTGCTGGATCATGTCGCACATGTGCTCGACGGCCATCGGGACGTCGCGGTCGAGCACGCGGCAGTAGTAGCACGTGTATTCCTTGGCGCTGAACGCGTTCAGGTCCCCCCCGACGGCGTCGAACGCCTCGGCGATGTCCCTCGCGTCGCGGGTGGATGTTCCCTTGAACAACAGGTGTTCCAGGAAATGCGACGCCCCGGCGATGGGCGGCCGCTCGTCGCGCGACCCCACCCCCACCCAGATCGAGAAGGCGACCGAACGCGTACCGGGCATCTCCTCGGTGATGACACGGAGGCCCGAGGCGTACTCGGTGCGGTGTGGCTCGGGCAGCGGGGCGCGAGCGCGAGGGCTCAAGGCTCGTTGCGCTCCGGCGTGTCCGTTCGACCCTCCTCCGGTCGATGCGGGCGGTCCCGGTCCTCGCGGTCGGACCGGTCTCGGTCGCGATGGTCACGATCGCGACGAGAACGGAACCGATCCCGACCCTCGCGACCCTCGCGACCGTCTCGCCGCTCCCGGCGTTCGCCGCGGTCCCGCTCCTCGCCCTCCGGCTTCGGCCAGCCGCCCTCCGGCGGGTCCCAGCCCTCGCCGACGGGCTTGAGCCCGACCTTGCCCTTCGCCTGATCGACCTCGACCACCTCGACCGTGAGCTTCTCGCCGACGCGCACCGCCTCCTCGACGTTGGCGATGCGCCTGCCACGCCCGAGACGCGAGATGTGCACCAGGCCGTCGCGGCCCGGACCGATGTTGACGAACGCACCGAACGTCGTCGTGCTGACCACCGTCCCCTCGATCCGCTCGCCGACCTCGGGAAGATGGGGGTTCACGACGCCGTCGATCAACTCCATGGCCTTCTCGGCGCCCTCACCCTCGCGGGAGCCGATGAAGATCGTGCCGTCGTCCTGGATGTCGATGTCGGCGCCGGTCAACGCGATGATCTCGTTGATCCGCTTGCCCTTCGGACCGATGACCTCGCCGATCTTGTCGACGGGAACGGTCATGGTGACCACGCGGGGCGCCTTCGCCGACAGGACCTCCCGGGGACGGTCGATGGTCCGGCTCATCGTCTCGAGGATGAACAACCGGGCCTCCTTTGCCTGCTTCAGCGCGGCGGCCAGAACCTCTTGCGGAAGGCCGGTCACCTTCATGTCGAGCTGGATGGCGGTGACGAAGTCCCGCGTCCCGGCGACCTTGAAGTCCATGTCGCCGAGCGCATCCTCCGCCCCGAGGATGTCGGTCAGCGTGACGTACTGGTCCCCTTCGGCGATCAGGCCCATGGCGATGCCGGCCACCGGAGCCTTGATGGGGACGCCGGCGTCCATGAGCGACAGCGTCGAAGCGCACACGCTGGCCATCGAGGTCGATCCGTTCGACGACAGCACGTCCGATACCAGCCGAAGCGTGTAGGGAAACTCGTCCTCCGGCGGGATGACCGGGATCAGGGCCCGCTCGGCCAAGGCGCCGTGGCCGATCTCGCGGCGCTTGGGCGACCCGACCCGTCCGGTCTCGCCCGTCGAATACGGCGGGAAGTTGTAGTGATGGATGTACCGCTTCGATTCCTCGGGGTCCAGGGTGTCGATCATCTGGGTCATCCGAAGCATGCCCAGCGTGGCGACGTTCAGGACCTGCGTCTCGCCCCGTTGGAAGAGGCCGGACCCATGCGCTCTCGGAATGAGCCCGACCTCGGACGACAGCGGCCGGATCTCGTCGGGCTTTCGGCCGTCGAGCCGAATGCCCTCCTCGACCACCTTGCGCCGCATGGCCTTCTTCTGAAGATCCTTGAACGCCGGCGAGATCATCCCGCCCACCGACTCCAATCCCTCCGGGTACCGCGATTCGAGGTGCTCCTTCAGCTCCTGCTTCAGGGTGGACAGGTTGGCCTCGCGCTCGGCCTTGCCCGGCACCAGGGCCGCGGCGAGCCGGGAAGCGGCGAACTGCTCCACGGCCGTGGCGACGTCGTCGCTCACGACCGGGGTCGGTTCCCAGTCGTCCGGTGCGACCCCGGCCGCGTCGATGAACTCCCGCTGGAAGTCCACGATCTCCCCGATCACTTCCTTCGCGACCTCCAGGCCCTCGGCCACGGTCTCCTCGGTCGGCGCGATGCCACCCTCCTGGAGGCGCTGCCAGGCGCCCTCCGGTGCCTCACCCTCGACCATCAGGATGTCCACGCCGCCCCGGTCGTTCTTGCGGCCCGCGACCACCACGTCGAACGTGGCGAGGTCGAGCTCCTGGTAGGTGGGATTCACGTGCCACTGGCCGCCGATCAGCCCGAGCCGGACCGCCGCCACCGGGCCGTCGAACGGCAGGCCGGCCAGCGACACTGCGAGGCCGGCGGCATTGATGCTCGGGATGTCGTATGGGTTCGCCAGGTCGGCCGACAGCACGGTCACGACCACCTGCACCTCGTCCCGGAATCCCTCCTTGAAGGTGGGACGAAGGGGTCGGTCGATCAGGCGCGCGGTGAGGATGGCGGTCTCGGACGGGCGCCCCTCCCGACGGAAGAAGCCCCCGGGGATCTTCCCGGCCGCGTACATGCGCTCCTCGACATCGACCGTGAGCGGAAAGAAGTCGATGCCCTCGCGGGGCGCCGAGCTGACGCACGTCGCCAGGACCTGGGTCTCGCCGAGGGTGGCGACGGCGGAGCCGTGGGCCTGTGAAGCGAGCTTGCCGGTTTCGAAGCTGAGCTCGGAGCCGCCGATGGTCTTGCTCGATCGTTGCATGTGTCCTCCTTGAACTGGAGCCGCGTAACCGGCTCGTTCGATTCAAGG
>JBHELE010000107.1:0-2760 GCA_046263235.1 Actinomycetota bacterium | reverse complement strand
GCCAAGTGGTTCGTGGGCGGGAAAGTGAATCTCGCGCACAACTGCGTCGACCGCTGGGCTAAAGCGTCACCGGAACAACCGGCGGTGGTGTGGGAAGGCGAAGAGGGGGACGCCCGTACAGTCACCTACACGGAGCGACGGGCCATGTCGAATCAGCTCGCCAACGGCTTACGCGAGCTCGGCGTCCGATCAGGCGACCGCGTAGGGATCTTCATGCCGATGACTCCGGAGATCGTGGCTGCCACGCTGGCCTGCGCGAAGCTCGGAGCGGTCTACCTTCCGATCTTCTCCGGGTTCGCCGCCGAGGCGGTTGCCACCCGCCTTCAGGACGCGGACGCCAAGGTCCTGATCACGGCCGAAGGGTTTCCTCGCCGCGGCGCGCCGGTGCCAATGAAAGAGACGGCCGACCAGGCCGTGGCGATGTCTCCTTCGGTGGAGCACGTCGTGGTGTCGAAGCGGCTCGGCCGGGAGGATCTTCCGTGGGACGACAGTCGCGACCGGCGGTGGGACGAACTCCTCGAGACCCAGCCGCCGGAATTCGAAAACGAACGGCTCGACTCGGAGCACCCGCTGTTCATCGCGTACACGTCCGGAACCACCGGCCGGCCGAAGGGCTCGGTCCACGTGCACGGGGGCTTCCTGGTGAAGATCGCCGAAGAGGTCGCCTACCAGACCGACCTCCATCAAGACGAAACGTTGTTCTGGGTCACCGACCTCGGTTGGATCATGGGGCCGTGGGAGATCGTCGGGGCAGGAGCGCTTGGCGCGACGGTTTTCCTTTTCGACGGCGCCCCCAATCACCCCGCTCCCGACCGGATCTGGGACATGATCGAGCGGCACGAGATCACCACGCTCGGCATCTCACCGACGCTGGTTCGCGCACTCATCCCCGCCGGGGAGGAGCACGTTCGAAAGCATGACCTCTCGAGCCTGCGAGTCCTGGGATCCACCGGCGAGCCGTGGAACCCGGAGCCCTATCAGTGGTTCTTCGACCACGTGGGCGGAGGCCGACTGCCCATCATCAACCTGTCCGGCGGGACCGAGGTCGGCGCATGCTTCCTGTCTCCCCTGCCCATCACCGAGCTGAAGTCGTGCACGCTCCGAGGGCCGTCGTTGGGCATGGACGTGGACATCTGGGACGCCTCGGGCAAGCCGGTCGGCCCCGGGGAGGTGGGCGAGCTGGTCTGCAAGAAACCGTGGCCCGGAATGACGCGCGGGATCTGGAAGGATCCACAGCGATGCCTGGACACCTACTGGAATCGGTGGCCCGACGTGTGGGTCCACGGCGACTGGGCCACCCGCGACGAGGACGGGTTCTGGTTCCTCCACGGACGGTCCGACGACACCATGAACATCGCCGGCAAGCGGATCGGCCCGGCCGAGGTGGAGAGCGCGCTGGCGGATCACCCGGCGGTCGTGGAGAGCGCGGCGGTGGGAGTCGCCCACGAGGTGAAGGGCGAGTCGATCTGGTGCTTCGTCGTGGTGAAGCCGGACCGCGTGGCGAACGACGATCTTGCCGCGGAGCTCACCGGTCAGGTCGCGGCAGAGCTCGGGAAGTCGTTCAAGCCGTCGCGTGTCGTGTTCGTCGACGAGCTTCCCAAGACCCGCAGCGCGAAGATCGTGCGGCGGGCGCTCCGGGCGGCCGTCGAGGGGAAGGACCCCGGCGATCTGTCCAGCTTGGAGAACCCGGCCGCGCTCGACGCCGTCCGGGAACGAATCTGACCGCTCGGTCCGGACGAGTGATCCACGTACGCCCCGGCTGCGAATAGGAGCGATGCAGGCGGTGACGGTTCGACCGCTCGAGGATGCCCGGGACCGCGAGCTCGCGCGGCACGTCGCGTCGGGCGACGAGCGCGCGTTCCGTCTCCTGTTTCGCCGGTACGGGCCGATCGCGAAGGCCCTGGCGGTCCGGATCGTTCGACAGCCCTTCCTGGCAGAGGAGATCGTGCAGGAGGCGTTCTTGGCGCTGTGGCGGCGACCGGACGCGTATCGCGAGGATCGCGGGTCGTTTCGGTCCTGGCTGATGTCCACGGTGCATCACCGCGCGGTCGACCTCGTCCGCCGGGAGGAGGCCCATCGTCGCCGGGCCGCGGAGAGCGAGCTCGACGCGACCCTGTCCGGCATCCAGGAGGACGTGGCGCAACGGGTGGTGGACGAGGCCGAAACCGTGCGGGCCCGCGCCAGGGTTCGCATGGCGCTGGCGGAGCTCCCGTCCGAACAGCGCGACGTCCTCGAGCTCATGTACTTCGGCGGCAAGAGCCAGTCCACCATCGCCCAGGAGCTCGAGCTTCCGCTGGGGACCGTGAAGAGTCGTTCCCTCCTCGGGATGCGGCGGCTTCGTTCGCTCCTGACGGAGGTCGGGAGGTCAGTCCGCCCAGGAGGGGAGGCGTGATGGGCTCGCCCGCCGGCCGGCACGACCACCTCGAGGAGCTCATCGCTGCCGAGGCGCTCGGCGGGATCGACGAGCTCGACCGACAGCGCCTGGAGCGGGAGCTCGCCGCCCACGGGCCCGACTGCGAGGAATGCGGCCGGCTCCTCACCGAGTACGGCGAGGCCGCCGCGAACCTCGCGCTGGCGCTCGAGCCGGTTCCCCTGTCACCCGGGGCGGAGGTCCGCCTGGTGCAGCTGGCCCGGGCGGGGACGGAGGGGCGAACGCCCGGTGGAGAGCGCTCAGGCGAGGAGCGCGTGCGGGCGCTTCCGGTCCGGCCTCGGGGCGTTCGGCGGTGGGTCGCCCCGGCGGCCGTGGCCGCGACGCTGGTG
>JBHELE010000106.1:0-3703 GCA_046263235.1 Actinomycetota bacterium | reverse complement strand
CCCGTAGACAGGGCCCCGATATCCGAGCGCGAACGCACCGCCGAGGTGGTTCGGGACGTCCTGTGAAGGGGTGACGAGCACCGCGTCGACGCGGCGAGCCCGTTCTCCGTCCTTCGAATCCGCCACCTCGCTCACCGGAGTCGTCTTCCAACCGCGGGGGTACTGGATGGCGAAGGTGAACGCCGGATCCTCATAGATCAGCCACTCGATGGCCGGGCGACGGACGAACACGCCGATCAGCACCACGACCAGCCCGGCCAGGACGAGAAGGGCACCGAGCGGCCCGAGGGCCCGCCCCCGCCAGTAGGCCGCCGTCCACGGCTTGGCGTGGGGCGACGGTGGGATCAACTTCGACGGAACGGGCTGGGGGCCGCCACGTTCGAGATCGGCGAGCTCGGTCGCCTCGGCCTCGCTCAGACCGGTCCGCCTGGCCTTGTCCTCGAGCGTGGCGCGACGGCGCTGCTCCCCTTGCTCCATGGTCTCTAGCGTCCCATACGACGCCTTCCGGCGGTGTCACCGCCCGTCGTCGTCCACCCGTCGGACGCCGACGGTCAGGAGCGATCCAGGAGTGGCCACCCCGGGCTGACCGGCCCGATCCCGTTTCCGACGTCGGCGTGGTGCCGGATGGCCTCGGTCACGAACGTCTTGCCTTGCCGCACCGCCTCGAACAGCGTCTCGCCCCGCGCCAGCATGGCCGCGATCGCGGCGGACAGGACGCACCCGGTGCCGTGGGTGTGCGGCGTGGGGATCCGCTCCGACTCGATCCATTGCGTTCGCTCTCCGTCCACGAAGAGATCGTCGGAGCGATCGCCGTCGAGGTGCCCGCCCTTGACCAGCACGGCCCATGCGCCGAGCTCCCGGATGGCCCGTGCCGCCGGGAGCATGTCCTCCCGTCCCTTCACGGCGAACCCGGCCAGCCCCGCGGCCTCCGGCAGGTTCGGGGTCACCAGCGTGGCGATCGGGACGATGCGGGTTCGAAGGGCTTCCACGGCGTCGTCACGAAGGAGCGAATCGCCGTGCTTCGAGACGAACACCGGGTCGACCACGAGGTTCGGGAGACCCACGTCGAGCGCCGAGTCGGCGACCGCGCGGATGATCCCTGCGTTCGACAGCATGCCGGTCTTGGCGGCATCGATGCCGATGTCTCCGACCACCGCCTGGATCTGGGCCCCGACGATTTCCGCCGGCACGTCGGACACCGCCGTGACGCCGCGGGTGTTCTGAACCGTGATCGACGTTATGGCGCTGGTCCCCCACACCCCCAGCATCGCGAAGGTCTTCAGATCCGCCTGGATCCCGGCGCCCCCTCCGGAGTCCGACCCCGCGATCGTGAGGGCGCGAGCGACCTCAGCCGCCAAAGTGATCCCATCCGTGCGGCGGCAGGGGGCGTGTGCCGCCGTCCGGATCGATCGCGACCACACCGGGTTCCGTTCGAAACTCCCCGATGTCGGAGAGCGGCGTGCCGAAGCGCGCTCCCAGCTTCGCTGCCGTCGGTTCGACAGCGTCCGGCGGGACCGCCGCGATGAGCTCGTAGTCCTCGCCGCCTCCCAACGCGAGCCGCAACGGATCCAGGTCCGGCATGATCTCGGCCAGCGGACCCAGGGCGTCCGCCACGGGTACGGCGTCGAGCCGCACCACTGCCCCGACCTCACTCTCACGGCACAGCCGCCACAGGTCGATGGCCAGGCCGTCGGAGACGTCCATCATCGCCGTGGCGCCGGCCTGGGCCAGCGTCCGACCCTCTCCGACCCGAGCGACTGGCCGAACGTGCGCCCGGACCAGCTCGCGCTCCCATGCCGTTCCGGCGGCATGGCGAGCCGTCGAACGGTCGGCGAGAGAGAGCCGCAGCCCCCCGGCCGCCGCGCCGAGACTGCCCGTCACGACGAGCCGATCGCTCGGTCGAGCTCCGGCCCGGGTGACGGCGCCGTCCTCGGGAACCTCGCCGGTCACGGTGACCGAGATCACGACCCGGTCCGACGCGGAGACGTCGCCCCCCACCACCGCCACGGCGTGCTCGTCGGCGGCTTCGCGGAGGCCTCCGTACACCTCCACCACCCACGAGGCCTCCACGTCCGGTGACAGTCCCATCGTGACCAACGCGTACCTGGGGCTGCCGCCCATGGCTGCCACGTCGCTGACGTTCACCGCCAGCGCCTTGTAGCCGAGATCCTTCGGGCTCATCCGGGCCCGGTCGAAGTGCACGCCCTCGATCAGCAGGTCGGCCGTGAGGACGCCGAGGTGTGGCGACGGCTCGACCAGGGCGGCATCGTCCCCCGGACCGAGCCGCACACCCGGCGCGTCCCCCGACAGCAGCTTCCGGATCGTGTCGACGAGCTCGTCTTCGGTGAACGACGGCACGATGGCAGTTTGGCCCATAATCTGGGTCTTCGTCCGGGAGCGCGAAGGAGGGCGCCGTGCCGGTCATCAACACGATCGAGCTCGAAGGGGTCTCGGAGACGTCGTGGGGGGACGCCGCGAGGGAAGCGCTTCGCGAAGCGGCCAAGACCATCCGCGGCATTAACAAGCTCGAGGTCCTGGGAACGGGAACGACCGTCCGCGACGGCAAGATCGTCGAGTACCGCACCGAGGTGCGCCTCTATTTCCAGATCGAGCAGCGTCGCTGAACATCGGTCGCATACACGACGCAGAGCGCTTTCGGCACGCGTGACGTCCCGGTTCGTCGGGTAGCGTTCGGCTAGAATCTGGACCCTTTCCACCCGACTTTTCCCGAGGAGCCGGTGCATGCGCGCGAAGAAGATCCATGACAATCCGTCGCCCGCGGAGCTGCGGGCGTTCACGGAGGACATGCCGACGTGCCGGACCACCGAGTTCGGCAATGTCAACGTCCACACCCGGGTCACGTCGCGCAGCTCGGCCTCCACGTTCGTCGTCAGCGACGACGCCGGCGTCACCGACTCCAAGACGATGGGGCGAGAGGAATTCGACCGCATCGCAAAGCTCCAGGACGAGTACATCGCGGAGCAGGAGATGGTCGTGGTCGATGGGTTCATCGGGAACGTCGACGGCTTCCAGACCGCGGCCCGTCTCTCCATCGAGGAGGCCAACGCGAATGTCGCGGGGATGCAGCAAAAGCTCTACTACCCGCGGCAGGATGGCGACCCCGAGGTTCAGGTCGTCTACACGCCGAACCTCACCGCATCGGGGTACCCGGACGATCGAGTCATCGCGGTGGACCTCGAGAACATGGTCACCCGTGTCATCGGATCCGACTACTTCGGCGAGTCGAAGAAGGGCGGCCTCCGCATGTGGAACAAGATCGTCTTCGACCGCGGAGGATTGGGCCTGCATGCCGGATGCAAGTCCATCCCGGTCAACGGGGACGAGAAGGTATTCCTGATCATCGGGCTGTCCGGAACCGGCAAGACCACCACCACGTTCACCACGCAGAACGACTCGCTTCCGGTCCAGGACGACTTCGTCGCCTTGATGCCGGGCGGTGTCGTGTACGGCACCGAGAACGGATGCTTCGCGAAGACGTTCTCGCTCGACCCCCATTTCGAGCCGAACATCTATCGCGCGGTGACGAGTCCGGGGTCCTACCTGGAGAACGTGTTCCAGGACGAGCAGGGCCGCGTCAACTTCTTCGAGACGTCCTACACGAAGAACGGCCGCGCCGTGTTCTCGCTATCGGATCTCGGCGAGTTCAAGGACGCCCGAGATCTGGAGCGGGTCGATTACCTGC
>JBHELE010000105.1:0-4013 GCA_046263235.1 Actinomycetota bacterium | reverse complement strand
GCTCTGCGTGGTGTTCGCTAGCATCACGCCGTCGAGCTCGACCCATGCCACGCGAGCGTCGGCTCGGATAGCCGCCACGGCCGCCGCGCTGAGCCGGCCCGAGTACCCGCGCAACGCGTGCCGATACACGTGGCCGATCTTGGCCCCGAACCGCGTGGCGTGCTCCGCCGCCACGGTTTCCGAGGCGACGACAGGGTTCAGGACGACGATGTAGGTGCGTGTCGCGCCGGTCGCGCGCGCCGCCGCCGCGGGGACGATGCAGGCCAGCACGGCCACGGTCGACCCCAGAACGATTCCGACCTTCCACCCGGGGCGGGGCATGCGCATGCGACTTCTCCCTTCTCGAACCTCGTCACCAGTCAGGGCGGCGGGGGCTCATACTACGTTGCGGCCGCATGAACGTCCGAACTTCCGGCCGGTCCCAGTCAGCCGTCCGCGCCTGACCTGACGCGAAAGGGGCCAGCCCCGTCGCCGGGACCGGCCCCCGTTGGTCGCTCGTGGGGCAGTCCTACAGGTTCGTGAAGAGCAGGTCGTTGTGCGCCGCCGTCTTGGAGCTCCCTACCTTGTCCTTCGTGGTCAGGGCGAACAGGGCATCGCGGACCTGCGCCGGCGTCGCCGACGGATTGGCCTGCAGGTAGAGGGCCGACACGCCTGCGTTGTGCGGAGCGGCCATCGACGTACCGTCCTTCACCGCCGTCGCGGTATCGCTGGAGTACCAGGCGGACGTGATGCCGACGCCCGGAGCGAACCAGTCGACGCAGTTCCCGTAGTTCGCCCAGCGGGGCTTGGAGTCCTGCTTGTTGGTCGCACTGATGGTCATCGCTTCGCCCACCCGGGCCGGCGACTGATTACAAGCGTCGATGGCCTGCCCGAAGAGGTTGCCGTTCCCGGCCGAGAGCGAGTAGGCGACCCCGTCGTCGATCGAGTTCTTTACGGCGGTGTCGAGCGCACTGTTGGTGCCGCCGCCCAAGCTCATGTTCGCCACGGCCGGCTGCCCGGGCTGGTGGTTCCCGGTGACCCAGTCGACGCCGGCGATCACGACCGAGGTGGCGCCGCTCCCGCTGCAGTCGAGGACGCGGACCGCGACGAGCTTGACCTGCTTTGCGACGCCGTACGTGGATCCCCCGACCGTCCCGCCGGTATGCGTCCCGTGCCCGTTGCAGTCGGTGGCGTCGGCATCATTGCTGATGAAGTCGTGGCCGCTGACGGCGCGGCCGCCGAAGTCCTGGTGGCTGAACCGCATCCCGGTGTCGAGGATGTAGGCCGTGACTCCCGAACCGGTGTTCGTGTAGCCGTACGTCGTCGATAGCGGGAGGCTCCGCTGATCGATCCGATCCAGGCCCCACGTGGCGTTCGTCTGCGTCGTGTCGGCGCGCATGAGGCCATCGGGTTCGACCAGGGCCACCCGCGGATCGCTGGCGATGCGGCTCACCGCGACCGCCGGGATCCGGGCGGCGTACCCGGTGAGCGCGTGCCGATAGACGTGTCGGACGTCGGCCCCGAAACGGGCGGCGTGATCGCTGGCGATGAGGTTGGCTGCGGCGCCCGGCTTCAGCACGACGATGTAGCTCCGGGCGGGCGCGCTCGTGGTCAGGGCGCTGGCGCCGACCGTCAGCGCGGCCTGAACGGCGAACGCGACGGCCGTGACCAGAACGAATCGAAGGACGGCAGGACGGCGTGATCGGGCCATGCAACGGCTCCTTTCCAGGGTGGAACAGCAGGTGAACTGCGGGGACCACCCAATGATACCGGGTCATTGCTTGCTTTGCTCTGGATCGCACGCACGCGCTGGGCACGAGTTCGGCGACCTTCTGACAGAGCCGGAATCCGGGGCCGTATGCCGCGGCGCCAAGGTCGTTCTGGCTCAGTCCTCCCGACTCGGGGCGCCGATCACGTCCTCGAACTCCGGGAAGTAATCCTCGATCTGCCCGATGTCGAAGCGCCGAAGGATCGACTCCTTCGGTTCACGCCGAAGAAGGAATTCGAAGCACCGAACCACCAGATCCTCGGGGGATTCGTGAGCGGTGGCGTAGCGGTGGTGGTGGTCTCTGGACAGCGTGACCTGGTGCGTGGTCGCGCTTTCGCCTTCCCGGACGGTCACCGCGAGGTCGAAGTGGCGGTCATCCTCGCCGGTGAGCCGCGCCTCGATCCTCGGCCCGGTCATCGCGGCCGGTTTCGGTCCGTGCCTCGGGGGCGCGTGGTGGCCAGGACCGGGATCGCGGCGGCCTTCTCGGCGTCGAGATGCGACCACAGGATCCCGGTCGGGCGGCGGGTCCGGCGGGCCCGGACGAGCAGCGTCGGTGTCACCACCACGTCGACCCGGAAATCATGGTCGGTCTCGGGGAGGGCGTCGTCGACCAGCTGGAGGTCGTGAACGGTCGTGGCGATCGTGGTCTCGTCGTCGACCAGGCCGGCCTCTCTCAGCAACGCGAACTCGATGTCGGAGAACCCACCGCCCTTGCCGACGCGTTGACCTCTTCGATTCACCGCGACCGACCCGCAGACGACGAGGTCGATGCGGCGCATTCGGGCCACCGAGATGGGGCGGCCGTGACGGGCGGCCCCTGAGATCGAGGAGGCCGTCTGGGGTGGAACCTGCAACGTCCTGGGATCGAGACGGAGGAAGGGCTGCCGCTCCGCCAGCCGCGGCACGGCCATGTACAGGAGCCGTCCTTCGGTCAGCGCCCTCTTTCGGACCGGGAGTTGCGGCGCGTCCGGGTTGGCCTTGATCACGTGAGCGGATCTCCAGGCCGGAAGCTCGGCGAGCCGCTCGGCGGCCGCCTCCGCCCCGGCGAAGTTGGGAATTCGGCCTCGCGCTCCAGGGAATCGAGCGGCGTGGCTTCCCTCCAGCAGCTTCCACGTGCGTTCTCGCACGGCTTGCTTGGCCCGCTCGACCTCCGCGTCGGCCGACGTTCCGGCGGTCGTCGCCACGATCGCCCAACGCTACTATCCGCGCGGTGGACCCGCTCTCGGCGTTGCGCGCACGGCTCCCGGACGGGCGCGTCCTCACCGATCCCGAAGAGCTTCGAGCGCGGTCGCACGATTGGTGGGCGCTGGCCCTGCTCCGCGAGGTCCGGGGAGACGACCGTCCGATGCCGTCCGGCGTGGTCCTTCCCGCGTCGACGGAGGAAGTGGCCACGGCCCTGTCCTGGGCCGGCGAAACCGGGGTTGCCGTCGTTCCCCGGGGGGCCGGGTCGGGTGTGTCGGGTGGCGCCGAGCCGGCGAACGGTTCCGTCGTCCTCGACCTTTCGGACATGGACCGGGTCATCGCGGTGGATGAGGTCTCGGCCACCGTGCATGTCGAGGCCGGGATCAGGGGCGACCGGTTGGAGGCCGCGCTGGAGTCCCGCGGATTGACCGTCGGGCACTACCCGCAGTCACTGGCGATCTCGAGCGTCGGGGGGTGGATCGCGGCGTCGTCGGCCGGCCAGGCGTCGGCCGCATTCGGCGCGATCGAGGACCGCGTCCTGGGCCTCACCGCAGTGTTGCCTGCCGGCGAGATCCTCCGGCTCCGGCCGGTCCCACGGTCGGCCGCCGGTCCGGATCTCCGAAGGATGTTGATCGGCTGGGAAGGGACGCTGGCGGTCGTGACAGAAGCGGTCCTGGCCTGCGAGGAACGGCCGACGTTCGTGTGGGCGGCCTCCAGGTTCGAGTCCTTCGACCGATGCATGGAGGCCTTTCGTGCCGTCGTGCGGTCGGGCGCCGGCCCGGCGGTCATGCGGGCCTACGACGAATCCGACGCCATGATCAACTTCGGCTCGGTCGGGCACGCCGGTGGATGCGTGGCCATCCTCGGATTCTCGGACCGCGTTCCCGGACTCGACGCCCGAAGGGACGCCGCGATGGCCGCGTCGGCGGCGGCGGGCGGCGAGTCGGCCGACGGCGCCCTGGGCGAGCACTGGTGGACCCACCGCAACGACGCCGTGGACATGTACCGCCGGATCATGGGGCCGCAGCGGGCGTTCGGGCCAGGCGTGGTGGTCGACACCATGGAGGTGGCCGGGCTCTGGTCG
>JBHELE010000104.1:0-4322 GCA_046263235.1 Actinomycetota bacterium | reverse complement strand
GGTGTAGACCGGGCCGTCGGGCCCGATGGCGAAGCGGTATCCGCCCGCCAGGAAGAGGCCCAGGTAGAGCGCCAGGAGCACGAGCGCCGTCGCTCCGAGGAGGAGCAGCGCGCGTCCCCAACCGCCGCCGGCGGACCTCGCGTCCGCGTTCGGTGGAGACCCGCGCCCGAGGCCGCTCACGGCGGCACCGTAGCGCGTCGGGGGGCCGGTGCGGCGAGGGAAGGATCGCCGCGCGGTCATGTCCGAACTGTCCCGCTTGACGCGTCTTATGGGGAGGAGTAGGTTCGGCCGTGCCACAGAGACCACAAGGAGGTGGCAATGCGTAGACCTCTGTTGGCCGTAGCGGTGCTCCTGGCGCTCGTCGCAGCGCTGGCGCCTGCTTCAGCGGCCGGCAAGTTCCCCAAGGCCCATGTCATCACCCACGGGGCCGACGCCAAGGGCAACCCGATCCTGGGGAAGGACGACGGCGGGGGGAAGAGCCATCTGGGCGAGAAGTTCGAGCAGCACGGTGGGACCGGGGGGCACCTTCCGCCGTCCTCGGAGAACGTGGCCCTGGTGGGCCAGGAGCGGCTCACCACCCACGAGGGCGACATCTCCGACGTGTCCGCCCTGAAGAGCCGGAAGACGGGCAAGTGGTATGCCTACGTCGGGAACTGGGGCGCCCACTGCCCGAGCGGCGGCACCCACGTCGTCGACATCAGCAACCCCCGCGAGCCCGAGGAAGTCAACTTCCTCGACAGCGGCGGGTTCGGGTACGTCACCGAGGGCCTGCAGGCGATGCGGTTCAGCACGCCGAGGTTCACCGGTGACGTGCTGCTGGTGAGCAACGAGTGGTGCGCCGTCGGCGACACCGCGAACCAGATGCCCGGTGGGCTCACGATCTGGGACATCACCCGCCCCGAGAGGGCCAAGCGGCTGTCGTTCGCCCGTGGTGACTTCGACATCCACGGGAACCGGGCCAACGAGTCCCACAGCGTGATCGGCTGGGACACCGGCAACCGGGCGTACGCGGCGCTGATCGACAACGAGGAGCTCGAGGATGTCGACATCATGGACATCACGAACCCTCGTCGGCCGGTGCTGATCGCCGAAACGGGGATCCAGGACTGGCCGGACGCCGAGGTCAACGCGTTCGGGGACCTGCCGACGTCGCACGACTTCGATGTCATCCAGAAGCCCGACGGCACGTGGCACCTGATGGTGTCGTACTGGGACGCCGGCTGGGTGGACCTGGACGTCACGGACCCGAGCAACCCCAGGTTCGTCGACGACTCCAACTACCCGCCTTGCGACCCGGTGTACGAGGGCATCTGCCCGCCGGAGGGCAACGCCCACCAGGGCGAGTGGAACGACCGGGGCGTCGACGTCTTCATCGGAACGGATGAGGACCAGACGGCCTTCCGGCTGACCCCGATCACGATCACCAGCGGCCCCAACGCCGGAAACCAGTATGACGCCGGCGAGTTCGGATGGACCGTCCCGCTGGTGGTGCTGGAGGACAACACCCTGAACGGCCCGACGGTCTTCGGCGGGTACGGCTGCCCCGACGACCGGGATCAGATCCCCGACCCCTCGGTCCTCGGGGAGCTGGAGGAGGGCGAGGAGGCCATCCTCGTTCTCCAGCGCGGACCGGTCTCCGACCCGAACCACGCCCAGCACGGTGCCTGCCTGTTCTCCGAGAAGGTGGAGACGGCCCAGCTCCTTGGGTACGACGCGGTGATCATCGCGAACCACCACGTCGGCTCGGTGGAGGGCCAGTTCCCCGACGCCTTCATCTGCGGCAGCAAGGGGCACGAGTTCGAGGTCACGATCCACGGCGTGTGCACCGGTCACCGGTTCATGCACGAGGTGTTCGGCTACCCGCCGGACTACACGGTACCCTACCCGGTCGGCGACCCGGGCGACGTGGAGCCGGATGTCGGCGACATCGGCGGCGAGATCACCACCACGTCCTTCTTCGACGGATGGGGATACGTGCGCCTGCTCGACGCCAGGACGCTGGAGGAGCTGGATCAGTACTTCCTGCCGGAGCAGCTCGACCCGAGCATCCCGGAGAACGACTTCGAGATCGACCTCTCGGTCCACGAGACGGAGGTCCCACGGGGTGACCCCAACGAGGGTGGTTCCAACGTCGACGACGGGAAGCTGGCGTACTTCTCCTGGTACCGCGCAGGGTTCCGGGTAGCGAAGTACGACGACAACTCCATCGAGGAGGTCGGCCACCACATCCACCGTCGCGGCAACGACCTGTGGGGCGTCGCCCTGGCGGAGGATCGGGACGGGGATCGCCTGATCCTTGGCAGCGACCGGAGCTTCGGTCTGTTCATCTACCGGTACACGGGGCCCCTGCCCTAGCCGGGGGAACCGAAGACAGCTGCACCGGAGGGCCGGCCTTGCGGGGCCGGCCCTCCGCCCGTTCCGGGCCGGCCGCCGGCCATAGGGACCTCGGCCGGGAGCGCCGACCGCCGGAGGAGGCCCGTCGCTAGAATGGCGGCCCCGTGCTCGACGAATCCCTGGTGCGCGAGGTGCTCCGCACGGCGCTCGGCTCCGGCGGCCACCTGGCGGAGGTCTACGCCGAGGAGCGCCGGTCCACCTCAATCCGTCTCGACGACGGGAAGATCGAGGACCCCACCGTCGGCCTCGATCGGGGCGCCGGGGTCCGCGTGGTGGCCGGCGACACCACCGCCTACGCGTTCTCGAACCGCCTCGAACGCGACGCGCTGATCCGGGCGGCCGAGGCGGCCGCGGCGGCGGTTACGGGTGCCGAGCGCCTGGCCGTCATTGACTTCCGCCGCCCGGAGCCGCCGGTGCGTCACGACGTCGAGGAACCGGCGGCCGACCTGCCGCTCGAACGAAAGGTCGCCTGGGTCCGCGAGGCTGATGACGCGGCCCGCTCGGTTTCCGGCGACGTCCGCCAGGTCGTGGCCGCGTACGGAGACTCGCGCCACCGGTTCCTGGTGGCCTCCTCCGACGGCTCCTGGGTGGAGGAGGAGCGCCACCGGGTCCGCCTGATGGCCTCGGTGGTGGCGGCGCGCGACGGCGTCATGCAGACCGGCTTCCACGGCCCCGCCGGGCTGGGCGGCGCCGAGGTCCTCCAGGCCCACCCCCCGGCGGAGACCGGCGGCATCGCCGCGCGCATGGCGGTGACGATGCTCGACGGGGTCCCGGCGCCGGCCGGGGGGATGCCGGTGGTGGTCGGGCCGGCCGGAGGCGGCGTGCTCTTCCACGAGGCCTGCGGGCACGGCATGGAGGCCGACACCGTGGGCAAGGAGGCCTCGATCTACCGCGGGAGGCTCGGTGAGACCGTGGGGTCGTCGCTGGTGACCGGCGTCGACGACTCCACCGTCCCGGGCGGCTGGGGATCGTTCGCGTTCGACGAGGAGGGGACGCCGGCGCAGCGCACGGTCCTGCTCGAGAACGGCGTCCTGACCGGCTACCTCTACGACCGATTCTGGGCGGCCCGCGACGGGGCCGAGCCGACGGCCAACGGCCGTCGGCAGTCGTACGCCCACCTGCCGATCCCCCGCATGACGAACACCTCGATCGTTCCCGGGAGCGCGGACCCCGCCGCGATCGTGGCCGACACCCCGCGCGGGCTCTACGCCAAGGTCCTCGGCGGCGGCCAGGTCAATCCCGCGACGGGGGATTTCGTCTTCGGCGTGTCGGAGGCGTACCTCATCGAGGACGGGGAGATCACCCGCCCGGTCCGCGGCGCGAACCTCATCGGCAACGGCGTGACGATCCTGCGGGCGGTCGATGCGGTCGGGTCGGACTTCGACGCGCGCCCCGGCACCTGCGGCAAGGACGGCCAGGGGGTCCCGGTGACCACCGGGAGCCCGACGCTGCGCATCGCCCGGATGACCGTCGGAGGTACCGGTGGCTGACCTCGGCGAGCTCTGTCGCACCGCCCTGGCCGGCGTCGGCGGCGGGGAGCAGGTGGAGGCCTACGCGGCGGAGACGCGGAAGACCGAGGTCAAGGCCCGGCGCGGCGCCATCGACAGCCTGTCGGCATCGGAGTCCCGGGGCGTCGGGGTTCGCGTCCTCGTCGACGGCCGTCTCGGCTACGCCTGGGCCGCGGATCCGGACGACGAGGAGGCCGCCTCCCTCCTGGGAACGGCGCGGGTGAACGCCGCGCTCGGGACGCCCGACGAGGCCAACGCCCTGCCGGAGCCCGCCGCCGCGGACGAGCTCCCGGGCTTGTTCCGCGAGGCGCAGGCGTCGCTCGGGCCGGAGCGGAAGGTCTCGCTGGCGCTCGAGCTGGAGCGCGCCGCGGTGTCGGCCGATCCGGCGGTGTCGAAGGTCGAGGAGGTGCTCTACGGGGA
>JBHELE010000103.1:0-2500 GCA_046263235.1 Actinomycetota bacterium | reverse complement strand
CCGCCGGACAGCTCGGCCCGCTCCCGTATCGACCCCAACCCCACGTGGTCCTGGCGGCCGAGCGCCGACGCCGTCAGGCAATCAGCCCTCGGCGGCGCCGGACGATGCTGACACGTCGGGGGATCGGGCGCCGCCGTAGCGTTCGATCGCGGAAGGCTCATTCGGTCGAGAACCCCGTTTAGCCGACGTCACCGGGCCCGCTCCCAGTCTTCCTTCCGGAGCTCGTACTCGACCTCTCCCTTCTCGGACCCCGGGATCGGATCCGGCCATGACTCGTGGAACGTCCGCGCGTGGCGCATCCCGGCCTTCTCCATCACGCGCCTGGATGCGGTGTTTATCGCCATGGTGAAGGCAACCACCCGCCGCACACCCAGCTCGGTGAACGCCTTGTCGCAGGGCGCGGGAACCCTCGGTCGCGTAGCCTTTCCCCCAGGCGATCCGGCGGAGGCGGTACCCAAGCTCCGCCTCGTCCGGGCCGGCGCCCTCTACAGGGCGAAGATGGAACCAGCCGAGGAAATCACCCGTGGTCGTCTCTTCGGCGGCCCAAAAACCGAACCCCCGATATCTCCGGTAGTACTCGAGCCACGTCGGCAGAATCTCGTCTTGCAGCTTCTCCCTCGTGGTTGGGACGCCGCCAGTGAGGAATCGCATCACCTTCGGATCGCTGTCAAGCTCGACGAGCAGGTCGATGTCGTCGGGCTTGAAGTGCCGGAGCGTGAGCCGCTCTGTCTCCAGGAAGACCTGGGGTCGCATGGACGACATGTTGGATCCAGCGAGGGCGAGTGTTCAACGGGCTGATCCGCGTCACGGAATGATCTGAGTCGCCGAGGGCGCTGCCGGTCGGCCGCTGGTACCGGTCACGGACACCCGCTTCCGAACCCGCTTGATGAGGGAACCCGGCTAGAGCGGAAAGCGAACGCGGATCCGGGTCCCGGCACCCGGGCGGCTCCAGATCGAAAGGGTCCCCCCGCACAGCTCGGCTCGCTCTCGCATCGAAGCCAACCCCACGTGACCATGCCGAGCCAGGGCCGGCATCCCTTGGGGATCGAACCCTCGCCCGTCGTCCGCTACCTCGATGTCGAGGCGCCGCCGGGTCCGGCGGGCCCGAACCGTCACGCTCGTGGCGCCGGCGTGCGTTTCGATGTTGGTCAGCGCTTGCTGGACGATGCGATACGCGGCCGTCTCGACTTCGGACGGCAGATCGCCGAGGGCCCCGGCCGCGAGCTCGACGTCGATCCCACGCTGCCGGGACAGCCGGTCGCACAGCGAACGCAGGCCCGCCAGGATGCCGCCGGTTTCGAGCCTGGCAGACCGAAGACTGTGCATGAGGCCACGCAGGTCTTCGGCCTCCTCCTTCAGCCGGTCCGAGATCTCATCGACCAGGCACGCCGCGGCCTCGGTGTCGCCCATCTCGAGCATTCGCTTGATGGCGTGCAGCGACAGAACGCCGCCGACCAGCGCCTGGACCGGTCCGTCGTGGAGGTCGCGGGCGATCCGAGCCCGCTCCGATGCCACGGCGGCCGCCGCCGCGGGGGGGAGGTTCGCGGCGGTGGCCGGCCGGGGCTCCACGAGGGGGGCGCGGTAGGGAAGGAGCGCGCTGCTCTGCATGTCCTTAGAGGTATCGGTACCGATCGTCACGCCGTGAACGACCCACGCGAAGAAATGACCGAACGGCCGAGGGTGCCGTTACTCGATGATCTGGCGGCGGAGGGCCTCGGCCACGGCCGCGGTGCGGTCGGTCGCGCCGAGCTTCTCGAAGATGTGCTCGAGATGGGTCTTCACGGTGTCCGGAGAGATGTACAGGCGCTGGGCGATATCGCGGTTCTTGTGGCCGAACGCCAGGAGCTGAAGGACCTCGACCTCCCTCGCGGTGAGCGTGTCGGCCTTGCGGTCCCGGTCCTTCGTCCCGGAGAGCTCGTCCGCCAGTGCCATCACCAGCGGAGGGTCGATGACCATGTTGCCGCCCGCGACCAGGCGCACGGTCTGGACGAGGTGCTCAGCGTCGCGCGCCTTGAGGACGTAGCCCCGGGCCCCGGCCCGAACGGCCTCCACGACGAACTGCCGGTCGTCGTACGCGGTCAGCATGATCACGCCGACCCGCGGATGGGCGTCGTGGATGCGCCGCGCGGTCTCCAGGCCATCCATCTCCGGCATGCGAATGTCCAGCAGGACGACGTCGGCCTTGCCGGCCCCGTTCGCCATGAGCCGCAGGGCCTCGGTGCCCGTGGCGGCCTCGCCGATCACCTCGATGTCGCCGGCCGTCTCCAGGTAGCGGCGCAACCCTTGCCGGACCAGCGAGTGGTCGTCGGCGATCAGGACCTTGATGGCCATGCCTTCACCATCGGCGGTTCGGGGACTGGACTGAATCCGATTCTAGGTCTGCCGTCCGACAGAGGAAAGACCGCCAAGAAACGAACGGAGGCGCCGAAGCGCTTCCATTCGCCATCGCCGAGGGCTGTGTCGCTAGAACGCTCGGTACTGGGCGGTGACGGAGTCCATA
>JBHELE010000102.1:0-10801 GCA_046263235.1 Actinomycetota bacterium | reverse complement strand
TACCTGGTCCTGGGCCCCCACGCCCGGTACGGATTCAAGGGCTGGTAGCGACCGACGCTCAATCCTGCAGGGCGAACGCGACGGCCTCGTCGCGGGACATCCGCTCGCCCTCCGCCCTGATGCGGGCGACCTCCGCGGTGTCCAGGCCCTCCACCAGCTCCTTGATCCGTGCCTCCTCCACGGGGTCGGTCAGCCCGGTTCCGCTTTCCACTCGCAACATGGCGGCCGCCGCTGCCAGCTTGATGCCCCGCTCCGCGTCGCCTCCCCCGAGCGCCAGGGTGGCCAGGCCCTCCAGGTTGAACAGAATGCCGGTCACATCGTCGACCTCCGCGAATATCCGGAGGGAGTCCCTGAATGCCGCGGCCGCGGCGTCGAATCTCCCGTCGCGATGTTCGATCCCGCCCAGCTGAAAAAGCGACCAGCCATACAGGAAGTCGTTGCCGACCGCCTGGCTGAGGTCGAGCGCCACGCTCAGGCGAGTCCGGGCCGACTCGAGGTCCGACCTCAACAGGTCCTGGTTGGACGACGACCACTGCACTTTGGCGATCCCGTCCCGGTCGCCGAGCCGCTCATACAGCTCCAGGCTCTTCTCCAGGTGGGCCGCGGCATCTGGCGAATACTCGTCCTGCTGGAACGTGAAGGAGAGGTTGTAGTGCGCGTTGGCGATGAGCGTCGGATCGCCCAGGGTTTCCGCCGCCTCCAGCGCGTCCTGGTAGAGCAGCGGGAACGCGTCAATGTCGAACTGCCAGTAGGCCAGCCCGCCGGCCGCCTCCACGGCCTCGGCCCGTTCGCGCGGATGATCCTGGACCCCCGGCAGCGACAGCGCCCGGTCGGCCCACATCCGGCCCTCCTGCAGGTGTCCTCGCATCTGCCAGAACCGCCACATCGCGGTGACGAGCGACAGGGCGAGCTTCGGCTCGGGCCGGCCGATGGCCCACTCCAGGGCGGCGCGCACGTTGTCATGCTCGGGCTCCAGCCGGTCGAGCCATCGCCTGGCGTCCCGGGTGGTGAGGTGGGGCAGGGCCTGTTCGGCCAGCGCCAGGTATGCCTCGGCATGGCGCCGCCGGACATCCGCCTCATCGTCTTCCTCCAGTCGTTCCACCGCGAACGCCCGGATGGTCTCCAGCATGTCGAACCGGGCCCCTCCCGCGGCGTCCCTGGTGACGACGAGGCTCTTGTCGACCAGCGATTCGACAGCCTCCAGGACGTCCGTGCCGAGATCCCCGGCCGGCCCGAGGACCGCTTCGGCGTCCTCCAGGGTCCATCCGCCCATGAAGACGCCGAGGCGGGCGAACGACCTGCGTTCGGAGTCAGACAGCAGGTCGTGGCTCCACGCGATGGCCTGCCGGAGAGTCTGCTGGCGGGCCGGGAGATCGCGAGCCCCGCCCTGCAGGAGCGCCAGGCGATCACCCAGCCGGGCCAGGATCCCGTCCGGCGTGAGGACGCGGATGCGGGCGGCGGCCAGCTCGATGGCCAGCGGGAGGCCGTCCAGACGCGCGCAGATCTCCGCCACCGCCGGGGCGTTCTCGTTCGTCACCGCGAAGTCCGGCTTCACCGCCGAGGCCCGGTCGATGAACAGCGCGACCGCTTCGTAGTGCGACAGCGCCTCGAGCGCGGGGAGGTGCTTTGGGTCCGGAAGCGCGAGCGGCGGCACAGGGAACTCCCGCTCGCCGTACATGCGCAGCGGCTCGCGGGTGGTGACGACGACCTTGACCGCGGGATCGGCGTGGAGGATTCGCGACACGGCGTCGGCCGCCCCCAGGATCTGCTCGAAGTTGTCCAGCACCAGCAGGGCTTCCCGGTCCCGCAGATGTTCCACGACCCGTTCGAGGGCCGGCCTGGTCTCTCCGCGGACCTCCGCCAGGCCGAGCGCCTCGGCGATGGCCGACGGCACCAGGGCGGGGTCGGTGATGGGGGCGAGGGGGACGAACCAGGCGCCGTCGTCGAACTCGTCCCTCACCTCCGTGGCCAGTTGGATCGACAGGCGGGTCTTCCCGGTCCCTCCCGGGCCGGTCAGCGTGAGGAGCTTCGTGTCGGCGAGCACCAAGCGGGCCTGCTCCAACTCCTGCCCTCGCCCGACGAAGCTCGTCAGCTGCGCCGGCAGATTCCCCGCGGGCCGGTCCAGCGTCTTGAGCGGTGGGAACGTCGACGACAGCCCGTCGATCAGTGCCTCGTGGATCCGGACCGGCTCGTCGAGGTCCTTCAGGCGATGGTTGCCGAGATCCCGAAGCGATACGCCCGGTGGGATCTGTCCCTCCACGAGCGATCGCGTTTGACCGGACAGGAGAACCTGCCCCCCGTGACCCGCCGCGGCGATCCTGGCCGCGCGATGGACGTCGATCCCCACGTAGTCGCCCTCGCGGAGCACGCCCTCCCCGGTGTGCATCCCGATCCGGATGCGGAGGCCCCGGTCGCCGCCGCCCTCGCCCTTGGCCAACCGCCGCTGGATCTCGACCGCGGCCCGGAGCGCGGCGGGAGCCGAGGCGAATGCCAGGAAGAACGCATCTCCCTCGGTCCCGAACTCCTCCCCACCGCTCTCGGCCACGACCTCCCGGATCATCCGGCGGTGGTCGCCGAGGACGTCCCCGAACCGGTCGTGCCCGAGCGCGTTCAGGAGCCGCGTGGACCCTTCGATGTCGGTGAACGCGAACGTGACGGTGCCGGTGGGCAGGGCGCTCATGGGGTCATTGTGCACGGGTCGGGGCGGGGAGCACCCGAGCCGCCATCCCGTCGGTCCGGGTCCGCTACAGCGCCTTCTCCAGCCAGGTCACGTCCCAGTACCGGCCGAGCTTCCACCCCACCTCGGTGAACGTCCCGATCTGGCGAAAGCCGAACGACCGGTGCATGCGGAGCGACGGCTCGTTGGGGAGCGCGACGCCGGCGAAGGCGCGATGCAAGGGTTCGTTCTCCAGGGCGTCGAACAACGCCGAATAGAGACGCCGGCCGACGCCTCGCCCGATGGCGTCGGGCCTGACGTACACGCTGGTCTGCGTTTCAGCCACGAATCCGCTGCGGCCGCGCTACCAGAGCACGCGATGCGGCAGATGCCGAGCCGTCGTTGTGGCCGACCGTGGCATGGCCGCCACATCCCGCGACTCGCTTGGCGGGGGCGGCGGAGGCGCGACGAACGTTAGGACCAGCCCCCCGTCCTCGTCCACCCCGACCATGGCGTCGGTGTGCGCCGTGTTGAAGCAGATGATCCCGAGGATGCACGCCCCGCCGTCGCCCGACGGCTCCGTGCAATTCGCCCTGGGCTTCGGCTCGTTGGAGGTCACGGTCTGGCAGGCCAGCTGCGAGACGTCGTGTCCGTCGGGGCGTTCCGGCGACGACGGGTGGTAGCTCATGCAGCTGTCCGGGTCGTCGCCGGTCGTGCCGGAGGTCCCGCGATGATCGAGTCCGAGGATGTGGCCGAACTCCTGACACCAGGCCGACCGGGCGGTGTGGTAGTCCCACCGGTAATAGGTATTCAGTCGGACCCGGCCGCCCAGGATGTGGTTGTTGCCGGGGTCGACGCGGACGTCGGCGATGGCGCCCCACCCGGTGTTGCCGTAGTCGGCGTCGCAGATCTTCACGTGGGCATACTTCGAGCTGGTCTTGCAGTCGGAGCTGCTGCCGGTGTCGAACTTGAACTCCGTGCGGCCGCCCCACTCCTCCATCGCGTCGATGAACGCGGACTTCCAGTACACGTCGTTCAGGTACACGTGGATCCGTCGGTCACCGCTGCCCGACTTCTCCCAGTAGTACTTCCCGAACAGCATGTGGTCGGCCGACGCCATCGGTGGGCCGACGAGAACGAACAGCGCCGGCACTGCCAGCGCCAGGACCAGCGCCCTCCTCATGCTCCCCTCCTCGAACGCAGCCCGCGCCGGCTGGACCGGCGCGTCCCTCATCGGCGGCTGGCGAAGCCTACGCCGGATCGGCGAAATGTGGGTAGGCCGTCGGGGGACAAATCGGTCGCTACTTCCCGAGCCGCCCAAAAATTCTTGCTGAGGTGAGCCGGGAGCTGGGGGCGCTACGGCCGGGCCGCCCAGTTCCAGGTGTCCCAGGTCGTGTTGAGCAGGCCGAGCGCCCCGGTGACCCACATGTTGCTGAGCCAGACGCGCCCGGCCGGCCCCCGCCTCGGGGCCGCCAGGTCGGCCGACGCGCCCGACCTTCGACACCATCTGGATGGCGGGGAACGTGTCGCAGCTCGAGGTGTTGAACCCGAGGACCATGGAGCCGCCGAACGCCCGGCGTCCGCCAGGACCTTGCGATCCGGCGAGATGGCGCCATTGAAGACGTACAGGTCCGGGCTCGACGCTCGATGACGACCGCGCCGACGGCGCGGTTCTGGCGGGTCGGCGACTCCCCAGCCGTGGATAATCGGTAACTGTGCAAGAGGGTGGGTTCGAATCGGGGGGGGCTTCGTCGGGCACGGCCGCCGGCGTCCTGACCATTCCTGAGGGCAGGGTCCTGTCTGCGGTCGTCCAGCCGCAGTGTTCCCTGGCCGTTCAGCTGCGCCGCGTGACGGAATCAGTGGTCGGCCGGCCGGTCGAGATCGCGGCGATCCGCCAGGAGGTGGCCGACGCCAAGGGCCGGCTGGGCGCGATCACCCTCGAGGGGGAGCCCGGGATCGGGAAGACCCGCCTGCTGGTCGCGGCCGCCGACATCGCCGCCACGGCCGGGTTCACGGCCGTCGCCATCACGGCGGATGAGGAGATCCGCGGTCCCTTCCTGCTCGCTCAGAGCCTGTTCGCGTCTCCCGCCCTTCGCGACGGCATTGCCGGAACGAACGCGGAGGGCGCCGTGCAGCGGGCCGTGGACGCCATCACCGGGCGGGAAGAACCGGGCCTGGTCGCCCTGGCGCCCGACCAGAAGCTGCTTCGGGCGTTCGACCTCGCCGCGGTGGCCCTGTCGGCCGTGGCCGCGCAGCGCCCCGTGGCGCTGCTCATCGACGACGTCCAGTGGGCCGACGACGACACGCTGCGGATGCTTCGGTACACGGTTCGGTCCAACCCGTCGAGCCCCATCCTCCTGCTGCTCGCCATCCGCCCGGACGAGTTCGCCCTGGTGACCGAGGCGGTCAACCTCGTGGCCGACATGGAGCGGATGGGCGTGGTCCGGCGGATCAAGCTCGGGCGATTCAGCGCCATGGAGACGGGAGAGCTGGTTCGCCAGGTCCTGGGCGGCGGCGTCCACCCGGAATCGATCGCGGCGATGCACGCGCAATCGGAGGGGGTGCCCTTCATCGTCGAGGAGCTGGGCAGGACGTACCGGGACGCCGGGATGATCCAGGAGATCGACGGTGTGTGGAAGCTCGCCAAGAACGCCGAACGGCTCGTTCCGTCGGCGGTCCGAACGCTGATCCAGCGGCGCGCCGCTCGATTGCCGGAAGAGACCAGACGGGTCCTGTCCGACGCCGCCGTGCTCGGACGAAGCTTCAGCCTGCGCGACCTCCGGGTGATCCGCCAGCAGCTCGACGGCACCGACGCCGACGGCGGGTCCGAGGGCGACGCGCTCCGCCCCGCCGTCGCCGCGGGCCTGCTGATCGAGCAGGGCGAGGGAGCGCCGGCCGACTACACGTTCACCCACGAGCAGGTCAGGGAGTTCGCCGCGGCGGGCCTTAGCCAGACCCGCCGGCGCGCCATCCACGGCGCCATCGTCGACATGCTGTCCGCCGGAGGCGATCCTCCGTCCGGGAGCCTGCCGCTGCTGGCCCACCACGCCCTGGCCGCCGGCGACGCCGCGCGGGCGGCCCGGTTTTCGATCCAGGCGGCGAAGGCGGCGATGCAATCGAACGCGCCGGAGGAGGTCCTGCGGCTGGTCGATCGAGCGCTGCCGGTCGTGTCGGCCCCGCAAGACCGGCTGGAGCTGCTGGTGGCCCGGGACGACGCGTACGCCATGCTGCGCCGGCCCGTTGATCGGTTGGAGGGGCTCGCCGAGCTGGCCGCGCTGGCCGAGGCGCTGGGCGACTCCCATTTCGAGCTCGAGTTCATGCTTCGCCGCGCCGCCGCCCTGCGGCTGGCCGAGGAGAACGACGTGGCCGCCGACCTGGCGCGCCGGGTCCGAAAGCTCGCCGCCGCCCGCGAAGACGACGCGGCGGAGCTGGCCGCGTGCCTGGAGCTGGCCCAAGCGCTGCTGGGGACGTCACTCGGAGAGACGTACTCGCCGACCACGAGCGAACACGACGTCGATGGGGCGGAGGAAGCGCTGAACCGAGCGGTTGCGATCGCGCAGCAGCTCGGAGATGAAGGTTCGCTGGCGGCCGCCACCAGGGAGCTGGGGACGATCATGGTCTCCCGGATCCGCGACTGGTTCGTCGAGGAGGTCCGGACCGGCCGCCACATCGAGTACATGAAGCGGGTCCAGGCCGGGGAGGCCCTTCCCGACATCCTGCCCACGCTTCCGATCGCCCCGCAGGTCGGGCAGGCCATGGAGCTGTACCAGCGGGCCCTTGGCATCTACGAGCGGCTGGGCGATCGCCGGGGGGTCATGTCGACGGTCATCGCGATGGCCTACATCACGTATGCGCCGGTCATCCACATCTCGTCCTCCGGCCGGCACATCGAGGAGATTCGCCGCCTGACGTCTCGCCTCGACAACCTGACCACTGAGAGCGAACGGGCCCGCAACGACCTCCAGATGCTGTTCGGGGTGCACCTGTACGCCCGGGCCAAAATCGTTCCGGATCTGGTCCTGTCCCGAGGGGAGGAGGCGTACCGGCAGGCCCGAGTGCTGGGCGATCGTCTCATCGAGTTCCACGCCGCCGGAGGGTTGGCCCTGGCCCACCTCGACATGGGCGAGGTCGAAGAAGCCGAACGATGGCTGGATCGGGCCGCCGCGGCAGCGTCGGCCGCTCCAACCCCAGTGAAGGCCCGGTACCTGGAGCTGTGGCGGGGAACGGCGAAGGCCGCCGCGGGCGATGCGACTGCCATGCGCTCCCATTTCGAGCGGGCCGTGAAAATGGCCACGGAGCAGGGCAAGCCGGCGGCCCGGTGCGAGGCGCTGGCTCGCCTGGCCCTCGAGGCCGGCAGGTTGGGCGCCGCGTCCGGTGACGAGGAGCTGCTACAGGCCGCGGAGACAGCCGCGTTCCAGGCCAAGGAGGTCGTCGGGATCCTTCCCGGGCACGCTCCCTACGGAGCGCAGGCCGACGCCGCCATCGCCGAGGTGTCGATGGCCCAGGGCGACGGGGAGCGCGCCGTGATGGCCGCGGCGTCGGTCGTCCAGCAGCTTCGGGAGGCCCTCAACGAGGACGCCAACCTCGACGTCGTGCTTCCCGCGGCGAAGGCGATTTTCGCCTCTGGCCCCGAGGAGATGCAGGCGTTCGCCCGCGAATGGCTTCAGCTCCAGCTTCGTGGCATCGTCCAGCGAACCCTGGACGAAGATGTTCGGGTCCGGTGGCTGCGCGGCCCCGTCGGGCGTGAGCTGGTGAGGCTGGCCGGTGCGCTCGCACCGATCCCCAGCGGCGACGGTCAGGGCGCCCATCCCAACGGCCTGGCGGAGGACGAGCACCGCATCCTGTCGCTGTTGACCGAGGGCCGCACCAACCGCGAGATCGCGGAGGAGCTCGACAGCACGGAGGACGCCGTGACCCGCCGGCTCGCCGAGATCTTCGCCAAGATCGGGGTGTCGTCGCGAGCTGAAGCGACGTCGTTCGCGTTCCAGGAGAACATGCGATGAGCGCTCGCGGGGTGCGCGTCTGATGCCGGTCCGGGCTCGCCTGGATCGGCACAAGTGCATCGGCGCCGGCAACTGCATCACGCTGGCGCCGACGGCGTTCGATTGGCTGGAGGGTGATTTCGGCAAGGCCGAGGTCATCGACGCCGAGAGCGTCGAGGAGGAGCTCCTGCGCGCGGCGGCGGTGTCCTGCCCGACGATGGCCATCGAGATCGAAGCGGTGGAAGAGCTGCTCCCGTGGCAGCTCCGCGGGAAGACCGGCCCGGCCCGCCGCGTCGTGAAGACGTTCATGTTCACCGACATCGTCGGGTCGACGAACCTGGTCGAGGTCCTGGGCGACGAGGCGTGGGAGACGCTCCTTCGGTGGCACGACCAGACCCTGCGGTCGCTGTTCGCCGCGCACCAGGGCGAGGAGGTCGTCGCCACCGGCGACGGGTTCTTCGTCGGGTTCGACTCGCCGGAAGCCGCGGTCGCCTGCGCCGTGGCCATCCAGCGGGGCCTGGCCGAGCACCGGCAGAAGCACGGATTCGCCCCGCAGGTACGAATCGGTCTTCATGCGTCGGACGCCACGCAGGTTGGTGCGAACTTCCGCGGCAAGGGCGTGCACGAGGCCGCCCGGATCGCCGGTCTCGCCGGCGGCGCGGAGATCCTGGCCAGCTCGGACACGGTGGCGGGGACGCGGTTCCCCTTCCACGACCCGCGCTCCGTCGCCCTGAAGGGCATCACCGAGCCGGTGGAGATCGTCACGGTCGACTGGCGGTAACCGCGCAGCCGGTCCCGCGCTACCGTTCCAGGGTGAGTCGGCGCCTACCGATTCTGCTATCGGCCCTCTTCGTTCTCGGCGCGATGTCGCCGCCGCTGGGTCCCTTCGTTCCCGAGGCCGCGGCGCAGCAGACGACGCCGTGCGACCTGGGCGGAGGGGGCGACGCCCGGATGCTGTCGGCGCCGCCGAAGTACGAGCCGATGCCCCAGCAGCTGGTCGAGCTGCAGAGCGCCGCCGGCGGGGCGACGATTCAGATCGGATTGGTCCGGCCGAAGGTGCCCCGAGGCGTGCGGGTGCCGGTGATCGTCGACGCGTCGCCCTACTTCCATGCCATGGACATCCTGAACTACCGCGATTGCGAACCGTTCCTGGTCGACAATTTCGTCCCGCAGGGGTACGCCGTCGCGCTGGTCCCCATTCGGGGGACGTCCAACAACGGCGGGTGCATGAACCTCATGGGGCCGCTGGAGCGGGGGGACCTGGATCAGGCGGTGACGTGGCTGGGCACGCAACCGTGGAGCAACGGCTCGGTGGGGATGATCGGCGTGTCATACGACGGGAGCACCCCGTGGGAGGTCGCGTCGTTCGGCAACCCTCATCTCAAGACGATCGTTCCGGAAGAGGGCGTCCCGAGCCTGTTCGACCTGATGTACAGGGGAGGCACGGCTGACTGGCGGGGACCCGCCGTGCTGTCCGGCATCTACTACTTGCAGAGCGTCGTGTTCTACGCGCCGGGCCGGAGCATCCAGCACACCATGGAGCAGACGGCGTGTCCCCAGTACGTTGTCGGCAACGCGGCCGGCGTGTACAGCACGGTCACGGGCACGCTCGATCCGCTCGGCTATTGGGCCGAGCGCGAGTATCTGGACGACGTCTTGCGCAACTACCGAGGGAGCATCTTCCTGGTCCAGGGTCTGCAGGACTGGAACGTCAACCCGGGCGTGCAGTATCCGTTGGTGCAGCAGGCGGCGTCACGGGGACTGTACGTGAAGCAGCTCCTCGGCCAGTGGGGACACACCCGCGCTGCCTATGCCGACCCGCCGGACCAACGAGCCGACTACGCGAACATCCTGCTGGCATGGTTCGACCGGTGGCTGTACGGACGCAAGGCGAAACTGGGCCCGCGGGTCCAGGTCGAGGACTCCCTCGGGAAGTGGCGCAACGAGTCGACGTGGCCGCCGCGGGGGGACCGCGTCGGGTGGTGGCTGACGCGGAACGGCTCGCTTTCGACGAAGCCGTCGCCGTCCGAGGGGTCGATGACGCTGGCGTTCGATCCGGTGCATCTGCAGGAGCCGAGCCAGGGTCAGAACGGAGGGATCTTCCCGCCGGAAGCGGTGCACGGAGTGTGCGCGCAGCCAGTGTGTGCGTCGTTCGCCACGCCGAGGATGATGTCCGAATATCGAATATCAGGCATCCCTCGGCTTAGGCTCACCGTCACACCGAGCGGGCCGACGGGCGACGTCTCGGCACATTTGTACGCCGAACGCGGAGGGGAGCACTCGCTCATCGGATGGGGCAAGGTGGACCTGCGGTTCCCCACCGGCGGCGGCGAACCCCGGCCGGTCACGCCGGGTGAGCCGATGGTGCTGGACTTCGCGCTGCAACCGCTCGATGCCGTGGTGCAGGCAGGAGAGCGGTTGGTGTTGATCCTGTCCGAGGGAAACACGTACAACCGGTTGCCATCCGCGCCGCCATTCCCGGTGACCCTTCACATCGGTGGCCAAGACAGCGGCCTCCGTCTCGTGCGGGTCCATCCGAAGCGATCACAGTTCTTCGTCCCGCCCAAGCCGGCGGACATCTGAGCGGGTCACACGGGCCTTCGTCGCGCGTACGGCGCCCTACGTGTGGGCGCGAGACGCATGGCGCCACATACGGAAAGCTCCAGACCGTTGGTCGCGCGGACGACGGTCAGGCCAGCTTCGCCAGAAGGAACCGGGTCGGGTGGACGCGCGCCGCCGGGCGCCGGTCACGCGATTGGGCGCAGGCCTGCTGGAGCAACGGGTAGGGGTCGACGGCCCGCCCGCCGCGCGGATGCCATTCGAAGTGATCGTGCGGGGACCTCCCCGACGCGTTGCCGCTGCTTCCAACGTACCCGATGACGGTCCCGGCCCGGACCCGTCCCCGCTTGCCGAGTCGCGCCAGGTGTCCGTTGAACACGAAGCCCTTCCATCCATCCAGGTAGACGCCCAGGCCCCCCGCGGCGCTGTGCGAGACCCTGGTCACGCCGTCGAAGGGGGCCCGGACCTTCGTGCCGTACGGCGCGAAGATGTCCACGCCCTGATGCCTGTGGAACCCGCCCCCGTATCTGGCCGAGCCGAAGTCGTGGGCGAGATACCGCCGGGGACGATCGACCGGACAGACCTCGAAGATCGGGCCGCGCTC
>JBHELE010000101.1:0-7557 GCA_046263235.1 Actinomycetota bacterium | reverse complement strand
CGCGAGTACACGCAGAACGACGAGCTGAAACCGAACTTCAAGGTGCAGTCCGGCGACCGGACCTGGTACATCACGATGAACTACCTCACCCCTCCGTTCGACGACGTCCACGTCCGGAAGGCCGTGAGCTTCGTGGTCGACAAGGCGACCCTGCAGAAGGCGTGGGGCGGTCCGATCCACGGCGAGATCGCCACGCACATCATGCCGCCGACGGTCGTGGACTTCGCCGGTGAACGGTTCGATCCGTACCCCAGCCCGAACCACGCGGGCGATCTGGAGGCGGCCAAGAACGAGATGCGCCAGTCGCGGTACGACGCGAACGACGACGGCGTGTGCGACTCCAAGGTGTGCAGGGACGTGCTGTTCGTGAACCGGACGTCCACGCCACACGTCAACATGACGCCGACCATCCAGAACAACTTGTCGCAGATCGGGATCGACCTCCGGCCGCGGGAGCTCGACACCAGCACGGCCTACACGACGATCCAGACCGTGAAGAACTTGATCCCGATCGCGGCGAACGCGGGGTGGGGCAAGGACTACGCCGACGCCAGCACGTTCGCGGTCCTGTTCCAGTCGAGCGGGATCCTGTGCGAGGGCGAGATCAACTACGCGCACGTTGGGATGACCGCCGAGCAGGCTCGCGACTGCAAGGTCACCAGCAACTACAACGCGGTGAAGGACTACATCCCGAACGTCGACGCCGACGTCGATCAGTGCAACTCGCTGCTCGAAGAGGAACGCCGGGAGTGCTGGGTGGCGTTCGACAAGAAGCTGATGGAGGAGGTCGTGCCGTGGGTCCCGTACCTGTGGGCCACGAACCTCACCTTGGTGTCCGATCGAGTGACGCACTACGAGTACGACCAGTTCTCCGGGATCATCTCGCTCTGCCACATCTCGGTGAACAACAACGTGAATCCGGCGTCGCTGTAACCGCCTGAACTCGGGTCCCCCCCGACCGACGGAGGCCGCTCCCCTGCGGGAGCGGCCTCCGTCACGCCATGCCCTTCGGTGCGGGCGAATCTTTCGGTAACGGCCCACCGTCGGGTGCCGAGCGATCAGGATCCAGCGCACCGCGCCGGGTGAGGGCCAGGGCCGTCGCTGCCGCCGAGGCCAGCCCACCGGCCACGAGCGTGGCCGGGCCGCCCAACACGCCGACGATGGGTCCGGAGACGGCGATCGACGTCGGATAGAGGCCGGTCGAGACGAGCATGTCGACCGAGAAGACCCTGCCCAGGACCCGCTTCGGCACGAACTGCTGCACCAGGGTGAACCACACCACGTTGCCGAGCCCGATGCCGAACCCCACGCCTGCCGCCATGACGGACACGACCGCCAGGTGGGGGAGCAGACCGGCCCCGGCCGCGAAGATCCCGGCCGCGGTCCAACTCACGTACATGATCGCGGTGCGGTGGCGGGCCACGCCGAGCTGACCGGCGATCAGCACGGCCACCAATCCTCCGGCCCCCAGGCTCGCGTGGACGACCCCGAGCTCTGTCGATCCGCGGTGCAGGACGTCCCGGACCAGCACCGGGATGGCGACGCGAAGTGGACCGGTGAGAAAGAAGTTCGACGCGGCCGTCATCACGAGCGAGATCCACAGCCAGCGCTGCGCGCGGGTGAACGACAGTCCCTCCTTCACGTCGGCGATGAGCGTCCCGGATTCCGCTCGCTCGCCCCTGGGCACCCGGAGGAGCACGAGCGAGAGGAGGCTCACTCCGAAGCTCCCGGCGTCGGCCCAGAACGCGGACGTCGTTCCGACCGCCGCGATCAGCACGCCTCCGACCGCCGGTCCGATCAGGTTCTCGGCGAGCGTGGTGGAGGTCGAACGGAGCGCGTTCGCCTGGAGCAGCAGCTCAGGGGAAACGACGTCGGGATAGATGGCCGAGATCGACGGCATGAAGAAGGCCTCCGCCGCGCCGAACGCCCCGCCGAGCACGATGAGATGCGCGACCTGGAGGTGGCCGGTGCCCGCGAGGATGGCGATGGCCCCGACCGCGCCCGCCCGGATGAGATCCGAACCAATCATCACGGTCCGGCGGGAAAGCCGATCGGTGACGGCGCCCGCGATCAATGACAACAGGACCAGGGGAAGGGTTCGAGCGAACAGGACCAGCGACAGCGCGGTGGCGCTTCCGGACAGTTCCAGGGTCTGCCAGGCGAGGGCGACGGTGAAGATCCCGTCGCCGAGCTGCGAGATCGCCTGGCCGCTCCACAGCAGGCGGAAGTCCCGGTTGGTCAGCGGACGGAGGATCTTCATGCGGACGCCGGGTCCGCGATCCTCCCTCGCGCCGAAGCCCGGGCCACCAGCGCGTCGAACAGGGCCTGCTGCGTTCGATCCCTCTCGGCCGTGACCTCGGGATGCCACTGGACCCCGACCATCCATCGACCGTCGAGCTGGATCGCCTCGACCAACCCGTCATCGGACCAGGCGAGCGGTCGAAGGCCCTTGCCGACCTCCGCGATCCCCTGGTGGTGACGAGACGCGGCCTCGATCGCCGTTCCGCCGACGATCTTTGCGAGGAGAGAGTCGTTCGCGATCCGAACGGAATGAAGCAGCTCGGTCTCTCCGTCCGGCGCCCGATGCGCCGCCATGCCGGGATCGTCGGGCAGGTGTTGGATCAGGGTCCCGCCGAACGCCGTGTTCATCACCTGGGCACCGCGGCAGATCGCCAGCGTCGGGATTTCGACGTCCGCGGCCCGGCGGATGAGGGCGGTCTCGCTCTCGTCACGGTCCGGGTCGACCGAATACACCTCGGGGTGGCGCTCGGCTCCGTACCGGCTCGGGTCGACGTCGCCCCCTCCGATCAGCATGAGCCCGTCGAACCTCGCCATGACCTGTTCTGCCGGACCGACGAACGGAGCGGGGAGCAGCGCGGCCACGCCGCCGGCCCGCCGCACCGCCTCGACGTACAGGTCGTGGACGGCGTAGGCCCCGGTCGACCACCTGGTCACGCGTCCCGCGTCCAGACGGTACGCCACGATGGCGATGAGCGGAGCCGTCACCGGGAGCCCCGTGCCGCCCGGCTGCCATCCCACGCGGCCGGATCGATCAGCGCCGGGGGCGTTCGGCCCTCCAACGCGGCGAACAGGTTGGCGGCCGCCAGCATCCCCATGGCCAGCCGCGTCCCGACCGTGGCGGATCCCAGGTGGGGGATCACCACCGCATTGTCCAGCGCCAGCAGGTCTGGATGGACCTCCGGCTCGTTCTCGAACACGTCGAGGCCGGCGGCGAAGATCTCGCCGTCGCGCAGCGCCCGCGCCAGGGCAGCCTCGTCGATGACCGGTCCGCGCGACGTGTTCACCAGGACCGCCGTTCGCTTCATCTGTCGCAGCCGCTCCTCGTCGATGAGGTGATGGGTCTCCGGCGAGAGATTCGTGTGCAGGCTGATGAAGTCTGCCTCGGCCAGGAGGTCGTCGAGCTCGCGGTATTCCGCCCCGAGCTCCGCTTCGACCTGGGCCGAGGGCCGGTAGACGTCGAAGTAGATGATCGTCATCCCGAACCCCTTGGCCCGCCGGGCCAGGGCGTGGCCGATGCGCCCGAACCCGATGATGCCGAGGGTCTTTCCGTGGACGTCCTGGCCCAGCATCATCTCCGGCGCCCAGATCCACGGCGTGCCAGTTCGAAGGAACCGGTCGCCCTCCGCGATCCGCCGGGCCGCGGCCATGAGGAGCGCCCACGCCGTGTCCGCGGTGGTCTCGGTGAGGACATCGGGGGTGTTCGACGCCAGGACGCCGCGCGAGGTGCACGCCGAGACGTCGATGTTGTCGAACCCCACCGCGAAGTTGGCCACGATCAGCAGTTGGTCCCCGGCCGCGTCGAGGAACTCGTCGTCGACCCGGTCGGTCAGCAGCGTGATGGCGCCGCGCTTCCCGGCCACGCGGGCCAGCAGGTCGTCGCGCGGCATGGCTCCCGGTCGGTCGTACAGGTCGACCTCGGCACCTGTGCGCAGGCGTTCCATGACCGGATTGGGAAGCTTCCGCGTGACGAGGATCGGCTCTCGCTCCGGGCTCATCGCGGTGAGAACCTACGGACAGCCAGGGTGGCCGGTCAACAGAAGCGGGACGGGAGTTCGGCGGCTCATCTGATCGCCCTCACCGGACGGCTGACCATCGGGGCGGGCTGGCCGAGGGTCCGTCAGAGCGGCGGGGGCTCGATTCGAGGCTCGGTCGGATGATCTTGCTCACGGTGGCGAGCAGCGGCGATGAGAGCCTGCTCGTCCGCGGCTTCCGAGGGGAACGTACGTCCACATATCGCACACACAGAAACCCACCTGTCCGACGAATCACGAGTCAATGTGACGACGTCTCTACCGGCAAGCTGCATCCCCGTCACGCCGCCGCGGACCCGTCCGTACCATGCGCGAAGGCGATCGAACAGTAACGATGGCATCTCGCTCCAACCTACCCCACGGCGAGGTCTCTTCGTCAGCCCGTGGCGAGCTCGGGCAGTGTGGCCTCGATGGCGTCCAAGGCGTCCCGGATCGCATCGATGGAGTTCGCGTAGGAGAAGCGCAGGTACCCCTGCCCGTTCGGGCCGAAGGCCGTCCCTGCCAGGCAGGCCACCCCGGCGTGCTCGAGCAGGAAGTCGGCGACCTCCTCGGACGGCCGGCCGAGCTCCTTCACGTTCGGGAAGGCGTAGAAGGCGCCCCCGGGCTCGACGCACGAGATCCCCGGGATCCTCCGGAGGCCCTCCACGATCACGTCGCGGCGCTTGTGGAACTCCTCGATCATGGCCTGGATCGGTTCCCACGGTCCGGTCACGGCTGCCAGGGCGGCCCGCTGTGAGAAGGCGGCCGTGCATGACACCGAGTTGATGATCATCCGGTTGAACGGATCGACCAGCGCCTTGGGCACCCCGCAGAACCCGAGCCGCCACCCGGTCATGGCGTACGTCTTGGAACATCCGTCGAGCAGGATCGTTCGCTCCTGCATCCCGTCGACGGACGAGATGCTGGCATGCCCGCCGTGGTCCCCGTACCGGATCGCCCAGTAGACCTCGTCGGACAGCACGTAGATGTCGTGCTCGATGGCGATCCGGGCGATGGCCTCGACGTCCTCCGCGGTCAGCGCGCTCCCGCAGGGATTGTGCGGGCTGTTGAGGATGATGAGCTTCGTTCGCTCCGTGACGAGGGCCGCCACCTCGTCGGGGTCGACCCGGAACTGATGGTCCTCGTGCAGCGGAACGGGGACGGGCGTGGCCCCGGCGAAGCTGGTGATCGACTGGTACATCGGGAAGCCGGGGTCCGGATAGATCACCTCGTCGCCCTCTTCGCAGAGCGACATGATCGCGTAGAACATGATCGGCTTGGCCCCCGGTGTGATTACGACCTGGTCGGTCGGGTATCGGGCCCGCCCCGTCGAGGCGAAGAACTGCCCGACGGCCTCGCGGAGCTCCGGCAGCCCCGGCGCCGCCACGTAGTGCGTGAAACCCTCCCGGAGCGCCTCCGCCGCGGCCTCCTTGATGTGCGCCGGCGTGTCGAAGTCGGGTTCGCCGATCTCCAGGTGCACGATCTTTCGGCCCCCCGCCTCGAGCGCCCTGGCCTTCGCCAGGACCTCGAACGCGGACTCGGTGCCCATGCGCGAAACGCGCGCCGCGACCTTCATGGCGAGAGACGCTACGGTCCGCGCTACCGGATTGGCAACCGCGCCGAACGCGGGAGCCGAACGCGGTCTAGCTGTAGCGAACGCGTGGATTCAGGAACGCGTACAGGATGTCGACGACCAGGTTCGCCAGGACGACGAAGAATGCACCGATCAGCGTCACGTCGACGAGCGCGTACAGGTCGCCCTGGCGAATGGCCTGCAACGAGAACCGGCCGAGGCCCGGGATGTTGAACACGGTCTCGGTGACCGTCGCCCCGCCCAGCAGGGTCCCCAGGTTGACCCCGAACAACGTGACCATCGGGGTGATGGCGGCCCGAAGCCCGTGCTTGTACAGCACGCGGCGTTCGGACAGCCCCTTGGCCCGAGCCGTGCGGATGTAGTCCTCGTTCATGGCGTCCATGAGATCGCCCCGAAGCATCCGCACGTAGAACGCCGCGTACAGCAGGGCCAGCGCGGTCCAGGGCATGATCAGATGGTTCAGCCAGGTGAAGAACCCCTCGCTGATCGGCACGAACCCAGAGCCGGACGCGATCCCGAGCTTGAACCAGAAGACGTACAGCATCATGAGCCCCAGCCAGAACACCGGCGCGGAGACGCCGAACAGTGCCACGCCCATTGCGGCCCGGTCCATGCCCGACCGGGGGCGCCGCGCCGACAGGACGCCGATGGGGATCCCCATCACGACCCACAAGACCGCCGCTCCCATGGCCAGCTGCAGCGTCACGCCGAGCCGGTCCAGGATGATCGGCTTCAGCGCCGATCGCGTGTTGAACGAGAACCCCATTCCCGGCCACCCGTACTCGTCCCCGATGAACACGCGCTTCACGAACAGCGCGTACTGGGCGTACACCGGCTTGTCCAGGCCGAACTGGTGCCGGACCTCCGCGATGCACTCCTGTGTGGGTTGGCGTCCGCAGAAGTTCACCGCCGGGTCGGTCGGCGGCATGAGGAAGAAGATCAGGTACGTGATCAGGGTGATGAGGAGCAGGACGAAGGCAACCCACAGCACGCGCCGCACCAGGTAACGAAGCACCGGAGATCCCTTCGCGTCGTCCACCCGGTCCTACGGGCGTCGGCGCGTCGGGTGTGTTGCGGATTCTTGCCGAGTTCCGCTACGCCGGTTCGTCCTCCTGGGCGCTCTGGATGGTCGCCTTGACCTCCTCCGCCCGCGCCGGATCGACCCCCGCCAACGCGGCCGTGGCGGACTCCTCCTCGGTCAGCAGGCCGCGTGAACGGTCGAGCTCGCGGGCGATCTCCTCGTCGGCCGCGGACAGGTCGTCGGGGTTCACGTCCTGGAACTGGATGACGCCCATGTCCTCGAAGGCCTTCCGAACCTTGTCGCCGAACAGGCCCAGGTCCTTCACGGTCGGGACGATCCGGGAGAACAGCATCTTGCGGAACTCGCCCATGAGCTGGGCGTTGTTCACGTACTCCATGCACTCATCCACCGGCAGGCCGAGCGTTTCCCACACCTCCTGGGCGAGGAACCGGTCGCGCAGCAGATACGACGCCTCCACGACGAACTCCTCGCGCTCGTCCCGTTCGGCTTGCGTCACCTGGGGATAGAAGTCGCGCAACGCCAGCCGGCCGAAAGCCACGTGACGGGCTTCGTCCTGCATGACGTACGTGTTCACGGCTTTCGACAGCGGCTCGTTGGAGAAGTCGCGGATCATCGAGAACGCCGCCAGGGCGACTCCCTCGATCATCACCTGCATCCCGAGATAGGTCATGTCCCACCTCGGGTCCTCGATGACGTCATTCAGCAGCGCCTTGAGGTGCGGGTTGATCGGGTAGGCCATCTCGAGCTTCTCCCGCAGAAAGCGCGAGTACGTCTCGACGTGGCGTCCCTCGTCCATGACCTGGGTGGCGGCGTAGAACTTCGAATCCACGTCCGGAACGGTCTGCACGATCTTCGCCGCGCAGATCAGCGCGCCTTGCTCTCCGTGCAGG
>JBHELE010000100.1:0-12524 GCA_046263235.1 Actinomycetota bacterium | reverse complement strand
TCACCGGCCCGTAGAGGCGACGATGCCGCTGCGCGTAGACCGCCACCGGCAGTGAGATGGCGAACCCGATGGTGACCGCGATGAGGGTGAGCTCGACGTGCTCCCACAGCCGGGGTGGGATGCAATTCGAATCGAAGCACGTCACGTGGTCCCACAGCCAGTCCCACCGGATGAGTGGCTCGGCCACGATCGTCACGACACGATCTCCCGGGAGATCCGTTCCAGCGTGAGGATGCCGAGGTAGCGGTCGTCTTCGGTCGCCACGACGGCGACGTTCGTTCGGGACGTGACGATGGCGTCCAGCGCCTGCCGGAGCGAATCGGTCGCGGTCACGTACGCGCTGAACTTGCGTGGTTCGGCCTCTCCGACCCGCCTCCGACCCTTCAGCACCGCCTCGTCGACCCATCCGCGCAACCGCCCCTCGTCGACGACGGTCACCCAGTCAAGGTCGAACCGTTTCATCTGCTCGCGCGCCCGCGCCGGGGTCGCATCGAGGGAGACGACCGGTCCTTCCTCCACCTCGATGTCGGCGACCTTGATCAGGGCCAGTCGCTTCAGCCCGCGTTCCGCCCCCACGAAATCCGCCACGAACGCGTTCGCCGGATCGCGCAGGATCTCCTCGGGCGGCGCGTACTGCTCGACGACGCCACCGATGTTCAGGATGGCGATGCGGTCCGCCATCTTGATCGCCTCGTCGATGTCGTGGGTGACGAACAGGATGGTCTTCTTCAACCGCTCCTGGATGTCGAGGAACTGGTCCTGCAGGCGTTCCCGGACGATGGGGTCGACCGCCGCGAACGGCTCGTCCATGAGCATCACGGGAGGATCGGCGGCCAGGGCTCGCGCCACACCCACGCGCTGACGCTGACCTCCGGACAGCTCGGCAGGATAGCGGCCCTTCAGGTCGCCATCGAGTCCGAACACCTCCATCAGCTCGTCGACCCGCCGGTCGGTCCGGGCGGGCTCCCATCCCAGCAATCTCGGGACGATGGCGATGTTGTCGGCCACCGTTCGATGCGGCATCAGCCCGATGCTCTGGATCACGTAGCCGATGCCGCGGCGGAGCTCGACCGGGTCCTGCTGCAGGACGTTTCTGCCATCCACCACGATCTCACCCGACGTTGGCTCGATCAGCCGGTTGATCATCCGCATCGTCGTGGTCTTGCCGCACCCGGACGGCCCCACCAGGACCACCGTCTCGCCCCGGTCGATCTCGATCGACAGGTCGCGGACCGCCACTCCGCCGGCGCCGGGGAAACGCTTCGACACGTGCCGGAGCGAGATCATCGCGTCGCCCCGCCCCGGCGCGGCGTCAGTCACTTCGGCTTGAACGCCTCGAATGGGTTGCGGCAGGACCGGCAGAAGTGCGTGGTCCGGCACAGCGTCGGGCCGAACGCGCTCTCCAGGGCCGTCTCGGTGCTCCCGCAGAACGGACAGGTCGCCCCCTCCGTGGTCGGAGGTCGCGTGCGCTGGACCTCGCCCAGCGGGATGACGGGCGGGCGGTATCCCCCCGCTCCAGGAGGCGTCAGCCCGTACGAGCGCAGCTTCTCCCTTCCCTCCGGGGTGATCCGATCGCTGGTCCACGGCGGCGAGAACGAGAACCGGACGCCGACGGGGCGGTCCGGCAGGACGGCGCCGACCGCGGCTTCGACGTCGGTCCGGATGACGTCCAGCGCGGGGCATCCGGCGAACGTGGGCAGCAGGACGACCTCGACTCGTTCGTCGGCGACGCGAACCTCCTCGACGATTCCGAGATCGGTGATGGCGAGCGGTGGGATCTCGGGGTCGTGAACCGTGGACAGGGCCCGCCACACGTCCAGCTCCACGCCCTCGAGCGTTCGCCCGGCGCTCACCATCGCGCTCCCGGGTGCGCCCGGTACAGGTTCGTCATCTCGTCCCACAGCGCGTCGAAATCCTCCGAGTGGCGGCCGTGCCGTCCGCCGGCCCCCTCGAATCCGCCCTCGTGCACCCATCGCCCACCTCGCCGGACCACGCCGGGAGCGACGAACGGCTCGTCCGACCCCTCGATCTCACCGGCGGAGGTCGGAACCATCTCCCCCGTGCGTGGAGCATGATGCTCCAGCACGAAGTCCAGGGACGCGGCTTCGAGCTCCGATCCGATCCGCCCGAGCCATTCCGCCAGCAGGTCCTGGTTCGACGTCGGAAGGAGGCCGTCGGCGATGAGCTCGGGTTCGTGCGGGAGCGGCTCGAACAGCGCCACCGCTTCGCCGATGGCGGCGGCGAGGCCGCCAGCGAGATGCTGCCGGGCCGTCACCGAGGGGCCCGTGGCGAGACGCTCGAACCAGGCCCGCGCGTGATCGAGGTGGTAGCGCTCCTCCAACCTGACCACCTGCATGATATCGGCCAGCTCCCTCCAGCTCGACTCGGCGAGAGAGGTCGTTCGGACGTCGTCCGCCGTGTCGTACAGGTACTGCCGGGCGATGCTGTAGCCCCAGTCGCCATTGGGTCGCTCGCACAGCCACGCGTTGCGATATTCCGGTCTATCGCGACCGAGGGCCAACCGGTCCACGTCGTCGCCGGTCTCCGTGGCCGCGAGCTGATAGATCATCCGGGCGTGGGCCATCTCGTCCTGGGCGATCGACGAGAACGCCAGGTCCTCCTCGATGTGCGGCGCCCAGCCCGTCCACTCCGAGTGCCGATGACCGAGGATGAGCTCGTCGTCCGCCAGGGCGAGGAGCAGGCCGAAGCGCGGATCGTCGGCGCGAACGCGTGAAGCATCGCTGGCCACGACGCAATGGTAGTCGCGGCCATCGGCAGGTCCCGAGGGACACTGTCAGACCCCTTTGCTATCGTCCGAACATGTGTTCGATTCAGGAGCGTGGATGAGCGGGCTCCGGTCGGCGCTCGAGGAGCTTCGCATCGAGGACGTCGACGGCGTCCCGGCGGAGAAGCTCCGGGCCGACCTGCTGGAGATCGAACGGGCGTCGCGAATCCTCGACGCCGAGCGTTTGCGCCGAATCTCGGAGCTGGACCGACGGGAGGCCGAGGCGCGGGATCACGTCTCGACCCCGGCCTGGGTGGCGAACCGACTGGGGGCATCGCTTCCGGTCGCCGCGCAGCAGGTCAGGATGGCTCGCGCCCTCGACGAGATGCCATCGGTCCGCGACGCTCTGGCGTCGGGCCAGATGTCCTCCTCGGCCGTTCGCGTGCTGGTCGATGCCCGGGAGGAGCATCCCGGCGCGTTCGGCAGTGCCGAGGACCTGTTGGTTCGGGCTGCCCGGACCCTCCCGGTCCGACAGCTCCAGGCCGCAGTGGCGCGGTGGAGCGCGAACGTCGATGCTCGCGCGGTGGAGGAGCGAGCGGCCCGGCTCCGGCGGCGGCGGCGCCTCCGGGCCTGTCCGGTCATCTCGGGGATGGTTCGGGTGGAGGGAGAGCTCGACCCCGAAACGGGGCAGACGGTCCTGACCGCCCTTCGGTCGGTCGTGGATGCGGAGACACGATCCGCCGTGGTCGAGCCGCGAACCCCCGATCAGCGCAGAGCCGACGCCCTCGGCGAGATCTGCCGTGGATGGCTCGATCGCAAGGACCGCCCCGTGATCGCCGGCGAGCGCCCTCACCTGGTCGTGACGGTCGAAGGGAACAGCTTGCGGGATGGCCGTGGGAGCGCCGAGCTGGAGGAGGCCGGCGCCCTTCCCGTTGAGGCCGCCCGGCGACTGGCATGCGACGCCTCGATCACCCGCGTCGTCATGTCGGGCCAGTCGGAGCCGCTCGACGTGGGACGGCGAACGCCGGTCGTCTCGGCCGCCCTTCGGCGCGCGGTGGCGGTCCGCGATGGAGGATGCCGGTTCCCCGGCTGTGGTCGGCCGGCGCCATGGTGCGACGCCCATCACGTTCGCCACTGGGCGGACGGCGGAGAGACGAAGCTTTCGAACCTGATGCTGCTGTGCCGTCCGCATCATGGCCTCGTTCACGATGGGTTCCGGGTCACGTTCACGGACGGCCGGCCGCGCTTCTTCAGGGGCGACGGGACGGAAGTGATCGAGCCGGCGAACGAGCTACGGGGACCGGCGCCGTAAGGCCGCATTCGCCCGCGGCAGGCATCGTTCGGTCACCCGGCGGTGCCGTGTGCGGCGAGATCCTCGGGCGTCAGCGCGTCCGGGTCCCCCGATTGGGCCGAGCGTGGGTCGAGCTGCGCCCGCGGCGCGGCCCGCCCGACCGGAGGTCTGGGGCGGTCGATGCGCAGGCCCCGCGCGGCGAACTCGTCGGCCAGCTTCCGCAGCCGGGCGCCCACTCCGGTGTACGCCTCCTGCCGCCGGTACGAGTGATCGGTCACCCCACCCAACAGGTCCCCCTCGTACGGCCCCGCCTGGAGATCCCCGCTCCCCCGGCGACGGACGGCGTATGCGACGCCTTCCTTGTGGCGAAAGTGGGTCTCCCTCGCCAGGACCAATGCCATCTCGGCGTCGGGCGCCTTGACCCCGCCGACGACCGCCCACTCGTCCTGTGGGGTTCGCTTCCCGAGGACCTCCCATACGTCCATCCGAACGATGACCCGACGGTCAGGCCGCGGCCGGTATGCCGGCGAAGGCCTCGCGGATCCAGGCGTGGGTGTCCCACACGTCCTTCCGCCGCGACAGGCGGACGGCGGTCATGGGCCCGTTCCCCCGGACCACCTCCCAGAACTCGTCCCAGTTGGGCTGGGACCAGATCCACTCACCGCGCTCGGAATCGAAGCGAAGCTCCGGATCGGGAACGGAGATCCCCACGTCCCAGAGCTTGGGGACGTACGTGGAGAAGAACTCCTGGCGGAGATCCTCGTTCGAGCGCGTCTTGATCCCCCAGTACAGCAGGACGTCCTTCGCCGGGTTGGACGGCGGGCCGTAGAAATGCATGATCGGCTGCCACCACCGGGTGACGGCGTCCTGGAACAGATTCCGCTGCGCGTCGGTCCCGCTCACCAGCTCCAGCGCGAGCTCCTCGCCGTGGCGAAGGTGCAGTGACTCCTCAGCACAGATCCGGCGCATGGCGCGGACGTACGGCATGTAGGAGCTGTCGAGCAGCGCCCGTTGCGTCACCAGCGCCGCGCCGTCGATGAGCCACCCGATGACGGCGACGTCGCCCCACGTCTCGGCCGGGTAATGGAACACGTTGTGGAACTTCGTCCGGCCATTGACGAGGTCGTAGAACATCTGTTCCCGGCTCTTGCCGAGATCCTCGGCCACCCGGTACAGGATCTGCCCGTGACCGACCTCGTCCTGGACCTTCGCGGTCAGTGAGAGCTTGCGCTTGAGGGTGGGCGCGCGGGGGATCCACGTACCTTCCGGGAGCGCCCCCATGACCTCGGAGTTCGCGTGCATCTCGATGAACTTGAGGGCGGCCAGGCGGTACTCGTCGGGCATCCACTCGCCGGCCTCGATCTTCTCGCCGGCATCGATCCGAGCCTTGAACTCGGCCACTCGTTCGTCGTAGGTCATGGCGTTCGCCCTCCCGCCGTCAATCGTACCCGGCGCCGTGGCGGCGCGAAGCGCCGGGCCGGTGGGACCGACCGGGAGGACGGGTACGATTTCCCGTACGACGGCATCGTTCCGAGGTCGAGGTGAGGAGGATGGCATGCCGGACCCGTACAGGCTCGTCATCGGCGGAGAGCTGATCGACGCCGTCTCGGGCGAGACGTTCGAGTCGATCGATCCATCGACCGGCGAAGCGTTCGCCACGGTCGCCAGGGGCGGGCCGGACGACGTCCGTCGCGCGCTCGAGGTCGCCCGCAGGGCGTTCGACGAGGGTCCGTGGCCGAAGATGAAGGGTCGCGAGCGCGCCAGGTATCTGTTGAAGGTGGCCGATCTGGTGAAGGAGAACGCGGCGGCCCTGGCCGACCTGGAGGCTCGCGACGCCGGTCACACCATCCGGATGGCGAAGGGCGCGGACGTGGGGATGGTCATCTCGACGTTTCGCGTGATGGCGGACCTGGCCGGGCGGGAGGACGACGAGCGCCCCCTCCCGCGCAACCCGGGGTCGATGAACTGGGTCCGGTACGAGCCCGTCGGGGTGTGCGTCGCCATCACGCCGTGGAACTTCCCGATGCAGATGGCCGCGTGGAAGATCGCGCCCGCCATCGCCGCCGGCAACACGCTGGTCATCAAGCCGGCCTCCTACACCCCGCTGACCACGCTCGAGATCGGACGGCTCTGCCTCGAGGCGGGGATCCCCGAGGGCGTGGTGAACGTGCTTCCCGGGTCCGGGGCCGCCGCCGGCGAGGAGCTCGTGTCCTCGCCCCTGGTGGACAAGGTCGCGTTCACCGGGTCCACCGAGGTCGGGCGGCGAATCATGCACCTGGCGTCGGCGAACGTCACCAAATGCACGCTCGAGCTCGGGGGAAAGTCGGCCGCCATCGTGCTGGACGACGTCGACCTCGACTACGCCGCCGACGGTGCCCTGTGGGGAGCGTTCTTCCACGGCGGCCAGGTCTGCTCGGCGGGAACGAGGCTCGTCGTGCAGCGCCGGATCCTCGACGACCTGCTCGCCGAGATGGTGAAACGGGCCGAATCGATCCGCGTCGGCCCGGCCCTGGACCCGGCCAGCGACGTCGGGCCGGTGGTGTCGCGAGCGCAGCTGGAGACGGTCGAGCGATACACCGAGATCGGCCGCAAGGAAGGTGCCGACCTGTTGGTCGGCGGCGAGCGGGCCACCGTCGAAGGGCACGACGGGGGCTTCTACTTCCGTCCGACCGTCCTCGGCGGGGTTCGAAACGACATGACGGTCGCCCAGGAGGAGATCTTCGGCCCCGTGTTGGTCGTGATCCCGTTCGAAGACGATGACGAGGCCATCCGAATCGCCAACGACTCGATCTACGGTCTGGCGGGCGGCGTGTGGTCGAGCGACAACGCCCGCGCCGTGACGATCGCCGAGCACGTGCGGACTGGGACGATGTGGATCAACGACTGGCACATGATCAACCCGCGATACCCGTTCGGCGGGTACAAGCAGTCCGGCCTCGGCCGCGAGCACGGCGAGATCGGGTTCGCCGAATATCGCGAGGTCAAGCACATCCATGTCGACCTGGGCGGCCCGGCACGGTCGCGCCACCCGTGGTGGGAACTGACCGTGCCGAAGCGCGACGCCGCGCAGCCACCACCGGCCGACGAGCCCGGGTCGAAGCCCGGAGGGTAGTCGCGTGCCGGTCATCGGACGCGACGAGGCGATCCGGACGCTCGACGAAGGGAACCGGCAGGTACGCGACCTGGCCGGCCAATTGTCGGACGACCAGCTGACGCGGCCGGCCAGCATCGGCGGCGGCGATTGGTCGGCCCGAGATCTCCTCGGGCACCTCACGACGTGGGAGGAAGTGGCCCTGGAAGCGCTCCAGGAGTGGCGCGACGGAAATCGCCCCAGGGTGGAAACGGAGATCTTCGGGACCGATGAGGGAGTCGACACCTTCAACGCGCAAACGGTCGAAGCGAAGCGGCAGCGTTCGGCTGAGGAGATCCGGGACGCGGCCGAACGGGTCCATGAAGCGCTTCGCCGGGAGATCGAGTCGATGTCCGACGGGGAGTGGCGCGCCAGGGCGCCGTACGCCACGGAGCGGCGTCGGACGCTCGCCGAGCTCCTGGGCTCGGTGCTCGGTGCGCCTCGCCGTCCCTTCGGTCACGCGTTCGCCCATCTGGACGACCTGCGGGCGTACGTCGACTCCGCGCCCTGAGCGTCCGCGGCCCACGGGGATCGGCGGCGAGAGCGCGGCGACACGCCAACGACGCAGGTCATCGCAGCAGACGAGCCAGATTCCTCAGTGACCGCCTCATCGTCCACCGCTGAATCGGGCGGTACGTCCAGAGGGGAAGCTCGCCCACACTGCCCCCCGGGAGTCGAAGCTCCTCGCGCCAGACCAGACGGGTCATGCCTCCCGGGATCGGATGAAGCCGCCACTCTCCCCACCCGGTGACCAGGCCGCGGTGATCGACGAGGGCGCGGAGGGGCGGCTCCCACACCGCGACCGTGAGGCGGTCGGTGACCACCGCGAACCCGAGGACCTTCGTTCGGACCTCCAGCTCCGCGCCGAGCTCACGGCGGGACCCCCGAACGCGCACCCACGCCACGTCGGGCATCCACGCGGCCTGGCGTTCCCAGTCGGTCAGGACCTCCCACGCTCGCTCCGGGGTCCCGGGCAACACGGCCTCCGCGTGGATCCTCATCCGGTGACCATGCGGCGTCGTCCGTGTATCGGCCCTGCGGCGGTCACCCCGGCCCGACGGTCTCGGTGAGGGGCGTCGAGATCTCTCTTCGTTCCCGCAGCGTCTCGGGCGTCGCAACGGCCAGCGCCAGACCGAGCGCGATGGGGATCGCCGCGACCCAGAAGGCGGAGGCGAACCCGACGACGTTCACAGACCATCCGGCGACGAGCGGGCCCAGGACGAAGCCGAGGTCGCCGGCGAATCGAAACATCCCGACCGCCGTGCCGGAGCGACCGCCCGGAGCGACGTCCGACAGCATGGCCCCCGGAGGCACGCCCGCCACGCCTGAGGCCACTCCCAGCAGGGCCATCAGCCCGCCCAGCGCCACGGGCGTCGGCGAGAACCCGAGGACGGCGACCATCACCCCCAGGGCGGCCATCGACGGGATGGTCACCGGGCGTCGTCCGAACCGATCGGCGGCGCTGCCGGCCGGATACAGGACCGCCAACTCGGTGGCGAGCGCGATCGAGAACACCGTGCCGATCCCCAAGGTCGACATCCCGAGCGAGTCGTGGGCGAACAGCGGCACGAGCGTGTCGTAGATGGCGGCGACCATCCACAGGTAGGCGAAGTTCAGGAAGAGCGTCGTCAGGAACGCCGGGGTCCGAAGCAGGGTTCCCGCTCGGGGACGATCGTGGGGGTCGTCCGTCGACTCGACGGGTTCGGGGTTCCGGGTGAAGCGGAGATAGAGAGCCCCCGCGACGAAGAGCAAGGCCGTGTAGAAGAAGAGCGGCGCGGCCAGGCCCATCTCGTTCGCGATCAGCCCGCCGACCGGCCCCCCGGCGATGACGCCGACGTTGAACGCCCCGTAGAACACGCTGAGCGTCCTGGCCATTCGATCCTTCGGCACGACCTTCAGGAGGTAGCTGAACAGAGCGGTGAACAGCAGGGCCGAACCGGCTCCGCCGGCCGAACGGAACATCACGGCCAGCGCGAACGTCGGAGCCAGCCCCGTGGCCAGCGACGAAACGCCGACCACCGTCACGCCGACCGCGGCCGAGAGGCGTTCACCCCAGCGGTCGACCACCGGGCCCGAGACGGGATCGACCAGCAACCGGGCAAAGGCGAACGAGGAGATGAGCAGGCCCGCCGCGTCGTAGCCGACACCGAACGACCGCGCGTACAGGGGCAGGATCGGGGCCACGATCCCGAAGCCGAGCATGACCACGAAGATGATCAGGATGACCGTTCGCACGGCGGCGTCAGCGAAGATCGTGCGAACGCCGACCTTCGGCTCCTGTTCGCCGCCGCGCATCGACGGCTCAGGCCTGGTCGGCGATCTCGCGGGCCGCCTGTTCGATCAGCGCGACCTCTCGCTCGCCGAACGCGTCGAGCGTGTTGGAGTCGACGTCGAGGACGCCGAGCACGCGGCCGTCGCGCTGGATCGGGACGACGACCTCGGACCGCGTGTTCACGTCGCACACGATGTGGCCGGGCCTGGCACGAACGTCCGGAACGACCTCGGTGTGCCCGGTCACCGCCACCGACCCGCACACGCCCTGTCCCAGGGGGATCGTTCCGTGCTCGGTGGGGTTTCCGCGGAATGGCCCCAAGACCAACGAGTCGTCCTCAACGAGGTAGACCCCGACCCAATCGAAGAACGCCTCTTCCTCGCTGAGCCTTGCTACGGTTCGGTCGATGAACGAGGCGTCCACGCGGGCCAGTGTAGGTGGACCAGTCGGGGGACGGCCCGCCCATCCCCCGACCGATCCGCGGCGCCCGGGCGGGGGGCCCGGCCGCCACGACCGCCGTCGCGCAACAGGGGGCGCCCCGAGGCGCGCGGCCGCCGTAGCTTGTATCGGCGGCGAACCGGGCGCGGCTTAGGTGACCCGATGGGCGCCCTGATCGCGCCGCGGATCGTCACCCCCACCGGGCCGCCTCCACGGCGCCGAGCGGACCTGGCGACACCGATGGAGATCGTGGACGGCGCCCTGGCTTGGGACGAGGCCGGCACACTGATCTACGTCGGGTCCGCAGCCGATCTATCGGCGCCCCTTGGCGCGGCCGCCACGCGAGTCGGCGGCGTCGTCATCCCGGGCTTCGTGGATGCCCACACGCACCTTCCGTTCTACGGGTGGCGAGCGGACGAGTTCGAGGCGCGCGTGGCCGGACGTTCGTATCGCGACCTGCACGGCGAGGGCGGCGGCATCGCCCGCAGCGCGCGGTTGCTGGCAGCAGCGTCCGACGAGGAGGTGATCGCCTTCTGTGGCGGGCTGGCGGCCGAGATGGCGGTGCACGGGACCACGGCGTTCGAACTCAAGACCGGGTACGGCCTCTCCGTGGAGGCCGAACTACGTCAGGCCAGGCTGGCCCGCTCTCTGGCCCGCTCCATTCCGCAAACGACCACGGTCACCCTCCTGGCGTGCCACGCGGTGCCGCAGGGCATGGATCGACGGACCTGGGTCGACGCGGTGGTCGATGAGCTCATCCCGCGAGCTGCCGACGAGGGCCTGGCGGACGCCGTGGACGTCTACGTCGAGGACATCGCGTTCGACACCGACGACCTCCGGCGGGTGGCGGACGCCGCCTCTGGGCGCGGGCTGAGCGTGCGGTGCCACGCCGACCAGCTCGGGTCGTCCGGCGCCGCCGAAGCGGCGGTCGAGGCAGGCGCGCGCAACGCGGATCACCTGAACCACGTCAGCGACGCGGGGATCGCGGCGCTGGGGGCGAGTGATACCGCCGCCGTCCTCCTGCCGGTCGCCGACCTGCTCACCCGGGAGCGGGTGCCGCCGGTGTCGGACCTGCGAACGAGCGGCGCCGCGGTGGCCTTGGCGACGGACTTCAATCCCGGGACGGCGCCGTGTCTGTCCGTGCCCGAAGTGATCTCGACGGCGGCCTCGCTCTACCGTCTGGCGGTCGGTGAAGCCCTCACCGGCACCACCCTAAATGCGGCGTGGGCGCTCGGCCTGCACGGCCCGCTCGGCTCGCTCGAGGTGGGGAAGCAAGCGGACTTCCTGGTCCTGGACACCGACGACGTGTCGATGCTCGCCTATCGCCCGGGCCACAACCCGGTGGCCCAAACCTGGATCCGCGGAGCCCGCGCCGTTTCGAGCGCCTGACCCCGTCGCACTCGTTCGAATCGGATCCGCGCCCGGCGAAACGGCTCACGCGAGGGGCCCGACGGCCTCCTCGGCGGCGGCGACCAGGGTCCCCGACTGGACCAGCTCGATGGCGGCGTCCACGTCTGGCTTCAGCTCGCGGTCGCCATCGAGGAAGGGGATCATCCGGCTAATGGCGGCCGCCGCGGCGGACGTCCCTGCCGCCGGTTTCAAGGGGCGCCGGAGGTCGAGCGCCTGGGCAGCCGCCAGCGCTTCCAGCGCCACCACGACCTCGGCGTTCCCGACCGAGTCGCGGGCGTGGCGGGCCGCCGTCATGCCCATGCTGACGTGATCCTCCTGTCCGGCCGACGACGGAATCGAATCGATGGAGGCGGGATGGGCCCGCGCCTTCGACTCCGACACGAGCGAGGCGGCAGTGTACTGCACGATCATGAACCCGGAGTTCACGCCGGGACGTTCGACCAGGAACGCCGGCAGGCCGTTGTTGGCGGCCGGGTCGAGAAGTCGGTACAGGCGACGCTCCGAGATCGACGCCAGGCTGACGGCCGCCGCGGCGACGCCATCGAGAGGGCCCGCGACCGGCTGGCCGTGGAAGTTGCCGCCCGAGACGACGTCGTCGTCGTCGACCAGCACGACCGGGTTGTCGGTCACGGACCCCATCTCCGTCACCAGCACCGAGACGGCGTGTGCGACGGCGTCGCGGAACGCCCCGTGCACTTGAGGGGCGCATCGCAAGGAATACGCGTCCTGTACCAGGTGCGCGCTGTCGGCGTGGGAGCGCACCACCGCGCTCCCGTCCAGGAGGGTTCGGAGGTTCGCCGCGGACGCGCCCTGGCCGGGATGGGGCCGAAGCTCCTGGAGCCGGCGGTCGAATGGCCGGTCGGTGGCCAGGATGGCCTCCACCGTCATGGCGGCGGCCACGTCGGCGAGCTTGGCGAGAGCCCGTCCTCGTGCCGCGGCAAGCACGCCGACTGCGAGCATCCCCTGCGTCCCGTTGACCAGGGAGAGTCCCTCCTTGGGTTCGAGCTCGATGGGCTCCAGTCCTGCCCGCTCCAGGGCCATCCACCCGGGCATCCGGTCACCGTGGAACGCCACTTCGCCCTCACCGATCAGGGGAAGAACCAGGTGGGCCAGGGGCGCGAGATCGCCCGAGGCGCCGAGGGAACCCTGCTCGGGAACCAGCGGGAGCACCTCTTCATTGAGGAACCTGAGGAGGCGATCGACGACCACGGGCCGGACCCCGGAATACCCGAGCGCCAGGACGTGCGCTCGAAGGAGA
>JBHELE010000099.1:0-2715 GCA_046263235.1 Actinomycetota bacterium | reverse complement strand
CCTTTCCGTTCTCGTTCAGCTGGGTCTTCCACCGGACGGCGGCGGCCGCGGCGACGCCCTCCGATCCCCACACGACGGGCGTCCGATCGCCGATCCATGCGGCCAGCTGTTTCGCCTCGTTCTCGGGTAGAGGAAGCTCCGGCCCGAGCCGAGAGGACATCTCGTCGAGCAGCTCCTCCGCCCGGTCGATCTCCTCCCCTGCGGGCGGGGTCAGGCCCATCGCCTCGAGCAGCCCGATCGGGACGGCGGACGTGTACCCCAGCGCGGCCCGCGGAACCGGGACGTGGCCGGGGAGCTCGACGTGTGCAACGTGGTCGTCCGCGGCTCTGGACGCCAGCTCCCCTCCGGCGCTGATCGCGACTACGCGGCAACCGCGCTCGACAGCCTCGCCGTACGCCGCCAGCGTCTCCTCGGTGTTCCCGGAGAACGAAACCGCCAGCACCAGCGTGTCGCGGCCGCAGAACGCGGGGAGCTCGTATCCCTTCACCGCGATGATGGGGACCGGAAGTCGGCCCGCGTACAGCGTCCGAAGGATGTCCCCGGCGACGCCGGAGCCGCCCATGCCACAGACGGCCACCGAATGGAGCGAGCGGCCTGATGGAAGGCCGGCCGTCGATCGGGCCATCCGGTACCCGTCCCGGAGCTGCCCGCCCGTGCTTCGGACCAACCGGAGCATCGTCGATGCCCCGTCGGCCGAGAGAGCCCGGCGATCGTCGAGGACCGACGGATCGGCGGTCGTCAGCCGGCGGGCCGTTCGGCCTCCTCGATGAGCATGACGGGGATGTCGTCCCGAACCGGGTAGCGGAGGCCGCACTTCGTGCACACGATGACCTCCTCGGCCTCTCGGTATTCGATCTGGCCGTGGCAGTTCGGGCAGATCAGGATCTCCAGCAGTTCCTTGTCGACGGCCATCGGTCCTCCTGAGGCTAGGTGTGCCGCGAGTAGGTCGTGATGTGGCCCAGGACCTCCTCCGTCTTCTCCGCCAGGAGGTCCGCGGTCTTCGCTTCCAGGTTCAGCCGAAGCAGCGGCTCGGTGTTCGACGGGCGGACGTTGAACCACCACTCGTCGTACTCGACGGTCAGCCCGTCGAGCCGGTCCTGGCGGCCGTCGGCGTACGCCCGCGCCAGCTCCGCGATGACGGCTCCCTTATCCGGCACGACCGAGTTGATCTCGCCCGACCCGTGATAGCGACGGAACGGCTCCAGGAGCTCGGACAGCGCCAGGCCAGCCTTCGACATCTGATCGATCACCACCATCGCCGCCACCAGCCCCGAATCCGCGTTGTAGTGGTCGCGGAAGTAATAGTGGCCGGAGTGCTCTCCGCCGAACACCGCTCCGGTCTCGGCCATGATCTGCTTGATGAACGAGTGACCGACCCGCGTGCGAACGGGCCGCCCGCCGTTCTCCCGGATGACTTCGGGAACCACCCACGAGCAGATCAGGTTGTGAAGGATGGTCGCGCCGGGCTCTCGTTCGAGCATCGCCTTGGCCACGAGCGCGGTGACGAGCGAAGGGTTCACGCCCGCGGCGTGCTCGTCGACGAAGAACACCCGGTCGGCATCACCGTCGAACGCCAGCCCGATGTCCGCCCCGTGCTCCAGCACCGCCCGCTTGACGTCCTCCTGGTTCTGGGACTGGATGGGGTCTGCCGGATGGTTCGGAAACGTCCCGTCGAGCTCCATGTACAGGGGGATGAGCTTCATCGGGAGACGGTCGAACAGCGCCGGCACGACCAACCCCGCCATCCCGTTCCCGGCATCCGCGGCCACACTCAGCTCGCCCGCCGGTTCGACGGCCGCGAAGCCGAGCAGGTGCTCGATGTACTCCTCCAGCATCGACCGCTCTTCCACGACGCCGCGGCCAGGGCCGGCGGCGAGGTCCTGCGACGTCAGCGACAGGATCTCTCGCAGGCCGCTCTCCTCGCCGATGGGCCGTGCTCCCTCGCGGCACAGCTTCAGCCCGTTGTACTCGGCCGGATTGTGGCTCGCGGTGAACATCGCCCCGGCGAGCTAGAGGCGTCCGGAGGCGAAATACACCATGTCCGTCGTGGCGAGACCGAGGTCCACCACGTCGACCCCCTGTCCGGTCACGCCGTCGATGAACGCCGCCGTCAGCGACGGCGACGACAGTCGGCAGTCCCGGCCGAGCACGATCCGATCGCGCCGAAGCCATCGGGCGAAGGCCCGGCCGACCCGAAGAGCGCCCTCCTCGTCGAATTCGGTCGGGTAGATCCCCCGGACGTCGTACGCCTTGAAGACCGGGGAGAGGTCCTTCGGCATGGCGGCGATTCTATCCGACCCCCCCGCAGGGGCCGGATGGACAGGACTACCGGCGAGCGGCGAGGTCCAGGACGGAGGTGAGGGCGAGGTTTCGTCCTGTGGCGTCCCACCCGCGCCGCTCGCACCGCGTGCAGAACGCGAACTCGAGAGGGGTGCCCTCGCTCAGGGCCAGCTCCACGACCACCAGCTCGTCCGAGCGGCACGAAGGGCATCGTCCCCCGGCAGCATGATGGTTGGCCATATCTATGGTCTCGGCCGATGGCCGGTCGCCGCGCATAGGTCCGTCGGTGGGATTTCAGTCGTCCGAAGGATGTAGCCCGGGCCCGTCGGACGGCGGGTCCTTCCCGACGTATCGCGATCGGAGGCGGCCGTCCTCGCGCCAGTACGCGTACCAGTACGGCCCGTGAGGGCATCGCGTGCAGCCGCTCTTCCCACA
>JBHELE010000098.1:0-2692 GCA_046263235.1 Actinomycetota bacterium | reverse complement strand
CTCCATCTCGTAGCACCGGCCGACCAGGGCCATCACGCCGAACTGGCTGGCCTCCTCCGCCGCCTCCACGGCCAGCCGGGTCTTCCCCACCCCCGGCTCGCCGCCCATGAGGACCAGGGCGCCGTGCCCCTCGGCGGCCTCCTCCACGAATCGCCGGAGATCGGCCCGTTCGGCCTCCCTCCCGACGAACGCGGTTCGGGCGGCCGAGCCCTGCCCGACCATGACCGCGGCGGCGCCTTCCCCCCACACGACCTCGAACAGTCGCTGGCGGTCGGGGAACCCCTTCAGCCAGAACAGGCCTCGGTCGAGAAAGGTGGCCGGAGCGTCACCGCTCATCTCGCGCACGGCCCCGGAGGCCAGGATCTGCCCTCCCCGGGCCTTCGCCACGATCCGCGCGGCCTGGTTCACCGTGGCCCCGAACAGGTCACCGCCTCGTTCGAACACCTCGCCGGAGTGCAACCCCATGCGGACCTGGAGGCCGTCGCCCACGGCCTTTCCCTTGACGTCGGCCAGAGCCAGTTGGATCCCCACCGCGGCCTCGACGGCGTGCCGCGCCGACGGGAAGGCCAGCATGAACCCGTCGCCGAGCGTCTTGACCTCCCGGCCGCCCTGGGCGGCGACCTGCTCCCGCACGATCGCCTCGTGGGCGTGCAGGAGGTCCTGGGCCGCGCGGTCGCCGGCCCGCCGGGAGAGGTCGGTGGATCCCTCGACGTCCGTGAACAGGATCGTGGTGATCGACGGAGCGTCCTGGTCGCTCACCCGGCGCCTCCGGGGGTCTGCTCAGGCGACGTCTCGGCAGGGCGGCCCATCCGCATGTCTCCAATACTCTCACTCTCGATCAGAGCGAGGACAAGCCCTTCAGGAGCTGCCGGGCCATCACGACGCGCTGGATCTGGTTCGTCCCCTCGTAGATCTGGGTGATCTTCGCGTCGCGCATCATGCGCTCGACCGGGTACTCGCGCATGTACCAGTAGCCGCCGCGGATCTGGACTGCGTCGGTGGTGACCTTCATCGCGGTGTCGCCGGCGTGGCACTTCGCCACCGAGGCGAAGAAGGTCATCTTGGGGTCCTGGGCGTCCACCAGGCTGGCGGCCCGGTACACGAGGAGGCGGGCTGCTTCGATCTCCATGGCCATGTCGGCCAGCATGAACTGGAGCCCCTCGAAGTAGCTGATCGGTTTGCCGAACTGTTCGCGTCCCTTCGAGTACTCGAGGGCCACGTCGAAGGCCCCCTGCGCGATGCCGAGCGCCTGGGCGGCGATGGTCGGCCGGGAGTAGTCGAGCGTGCGCATGGCGTAGGAGAAGCCTTCGGACTCCTCCCCGATCAGGCGGTCGGCCGGGACCTCGCAGTTGTCCAGGTACACCTCACGGGTCGGCGAGCCGTGGATCCCCATCTTGTGCTCGGCCTTGCCCACGGAGAACCCGGGGTCGTCGCTGTACACGATGAAGGCCGAGATCCCCTTCGCCTTGAGCTCGGGGTCGCGCGTGGCGAAGACGGTGTACGCATCTGAGATCCCCGCCCCCGTGATGAACCGTTTGGTCCCGGACAGCCTGAATCCGCCGTCGGTGCGCTCGTACCGCGTCTTCATGGCCACGGAGTCGGAGCCGGATCCGGGTTCGGTCAGGCAGTAGGACATCTGGTGGCGGCCGGTGGCGATGCCGCCGAAGAGCTCACGCTTCTGCTCGTCGGAGCCGGCCAGCATGATCGGGATGGCGCCGAGCCGCGACACCAGCGGGATGAGCGCGCAGCCGGCCGAGATGCGGGAGATCTCTTCGACCAGGACGGCGAACGTCAGCGACCCGCCGCCGGCGCCGCCGAACTCCTCGGGGTAACCGACGGCCATGAGCTCGTTCTCGACGAAGGTCTTGTGAACGTCCCAGGGGTACTCGTCGGTCTCGTCGATCTCCGCGGCCCGAGCCAGGCCGATCTTGGCCTCGACGATGTCGCGGACGATCTTTCGGAACTGCCGAAGCTCCTCGGGGAGCTCGAACTGCCCGTCGGTCACGGCTGGCACGCTCCCATCGCGTCCGTTGGCCCAGGCCCTCCCGGCAATCGTACGGAATCGCGCCGCGGATACACTCGGTCGCCGTGCCGGTTCCCCTGACGATCTCGCTGCGCGACGCGCGCCGCCTGGCGATCACCAAGCAGCTGCTCGCCGGCGCGCCGCCGGAGGTCCATGCCACCGATGACCTGCTCCGGATCGTGCGCGATCTGGGGTGTCTGCAGCTCGATCCCACCGCGGTGGTGGAGCGGACGCATCTGCTGGTCCTGTGGAGCCGAATCGGATCGTTCGACCGGCAGCTACTGGAAACGCTTCGGTGGGAGGAGCGGCGGTTGTTCGAGTACTGGGCCCACGCCGCGTCGATCGTCCTGACCGAGGACTACCCGCTGTTCCGGCCCCGGATGCGCCTGTACTCGCGGGGCGACAGGGGGTGGGGCCAGGAGGTCCGGGAGTGGATGCGGGCGAACGCGGCGTTCAAGCGGTACGTCGTCGCGAAGCTGCGGGCGGAGGGCCCGCTGCGGTCTCGGGACTTCGAGGACCGGTCGGTGGTGCCGTGGCATTCTGACGGATGGACGAACGGGCGAAACGTCAACCGAATGCTCGAGTTCATGTGGGCGAGGGGCGAGGTCGTCGTGGCGGGGAGGTCAGGCGCGACACGGTGGTGGGACCTGTCCGACCGATGGCTGCCCC
>JBHELE010000097.1:0-6742 GCA_046263235.1 Actinomycetota bacterium | reverse complement strand
GGCCAGGAGCGCCGCCGTTCCGAACGAGTACTCGTCCGCCCCCAGCAGCGCGGCCAGCAGGACGTCCTTGCCGGTCTTCAGGCCGCCGTCGACGCGCACGCGGACCCGGCCCCGAAGGTTGTTCTCCACGAGGGCCTGGTGCGCCTCGGCCAGGCCGATCTCCCAGGGGAGGCCGGCGTTCTTGATCGACGAGAGCGGAGACGCGCCGGTGCCACCGTCCGCTCCGGAGATCTGCACGACCTCCGCCAACCCCTTCACCACGCCGGCGGCCACCGTCCCGACGCCGACTTCGGACACGAGCTTCACCGACACGTCGGCGTTCGGGTTCACCTGCTTGAGGTCGAAGATCAGCTGGGAGAGGTCCTCGATCGAGTAGATGTCGTGGTGCGGCGCGGGGCTGATCAGCGCCACGTTCGGCTGCGTGTGACGAAGCCGGGCGATCTCCTCGCTCACCTTGTGGCCGGGGAGCTGACCGCCCTCGCCGGGCTTCGACCCCTGGGCGATCTTGATCTGGAGCTCCTCGGCGAACGAGCAGTACTCGGGCGTAACGCCGAAGCGCGCCGACGCGACCTGCTTGATCCTCGAGTTCCTCTCGGTCCGGTACCGCGCCGGGTCCTCGCCGCCCTCGCCCGTGTTGGACTTGCCACCCAGCCGATTCAACGCGATGGCCAGCGTCTCGTGGGCCTCCTTGGAGATCGAACCGTGGCTCACCGCTCCCGTCGAGAACCGCTTCAAGATGGCCGACGCGGGCTCGACGTCCTGCAGAGGAACGGGTGGATCCGCCGGGGTGACCTCGAGCAGGTCGCGGGGCGCCGACGGGGGTCGGTCGTTCACCAGTGACGCGAACCGGTGATAGCCCTCCCCGTCACCGCGAACCGCCCGACGAAGCTGGTGCGCGGCGGCGACGTCGCGATCCGAACCATCCTGACCACCGTCCGTGCTCGCGGGCCCGGACGACTTGCCTCCCTCTCCGGCGGCTGTGGATTTGAGCCGGCTCAATCCGGGGTCGACGGTCAGGTGGAGCGCCCGCACCGCGTCTGGATTCGACCCGTGGTATTCGCCCCCGTGATGGAACTTGACGAAGCCGGGGTTGGTCAGCGCCGGTGCGGCGGAGCCGAATGCTTCCCCGTGGCGACGAAGGATGTCCTCCGCGATCTCCTCGAACCCGAACCCGCCCAGCGGCGACGGCGTGCCGGCGAAGCACGTGTCGATGACCTCCTGCGCCAGCCCGAGCGCGTCGAAGGTCTGGGCACCGCGGTACGCGTCGAGCGAGGAGATCCCCAGCTTGGACAGGATCTTGAGCACGCCCTCCTCGATGGCCGAGCGGTACTGCAGCAAGGCTTGACGGATCGAGGCGTCGCCGGCCCGGCCCGCGGCGGCGGTCGAGGCGGCGGTGGCCAGGGCCAGCCGGGGGTAGATGGCCTCGGCGCCGTATCCGAGGAGGCACGCGAAGTGATGTGACTCGCGGGCGTCGTCGGTCTGCACCACGAGCGACGTCCTGGTGCGGTGCCCGGACTCGAGCAGGGCGGTGTTCACCGCGCCGACCGCCATGAGCGACGGGACCGGGGCCCGCTCGTCGTTCACGTTCTCGTCGCTGACCACCTGGATGCCGCTTCCGTGCTGCGCGGCGGTGACGGCTGCCTCTGCCAGATGCTCGAGCGCCCGCAGGAGGCCATCCGGTCCTTCCGCCACGGGCCAGGTCGCATCGAGATACGCCCCGCCCGGCAGCCGGAAGAGCAGGAACGTGTCGTACTCGAGCAGGGCCGCTCCCTCGGGCCGCTCCCAAAGCAACGGATCCCGCGGCCCGAGCAGCGTCGTGAGCGACATGACGTGGCGCTCCCGGAGGTGATCGATGGCCGGGTTCGTCACCTGGGCGAACCGCTGCTTGAAGAACCCGAAGAGCGGACGCGGAAATCGCGCCAGCGGCGGGATGGGCGTGTCATCCCCCATGGAGAACGACGGTTCCTTGCCGCTCCCCACCGATGGCTTGAGGATCAGCAGGAGCTCCTCACGGGTGTAGCCGTGGACGACCTGCAGCCGGGTCAGGTGGTCGGGGATCTCGATCGACGGCTCGCCGGCCGGTTGTTCGAGCCGCTCCTCCGCGAGCCACGCCCCGTACGGGCGGGCCTTCGCCACGCGGGCCAACGGATCCGGTTGGAATCCTCCGTCCGAAGGGTCGACGAACACCATCTGGCCCGGGCCAAGCTTGCCCCGCCGGACCCGGCCGTGGCCGGCGACGTCGACCGCTCCCCCCTCGGAGGCGCATCCGACGAAGCCGTCGTCGCACACCGCCCACCGCATCGGCCGCAGCCCGTTTCGATCCAGGACGGCCCCGACGCGCGTCCCGTCCGTGAAGATCAGCGCGGCCGGACCGTCCCACGGCTCCATGACCGAGGCGTGCCACCGGTAGAAGTCTCGAACCTCGTCGTCGAGGTCGAGCGCGCCCTCCCACGCCGCCGGCACCAGCATGGCCATGGCGTGCCGCACGTCGCGCGATTCGTCCGGGAACTGACCTTCTCGGGTCAGCATCTCCGCCACGTTGTCGAGCATGGCCGAGTCGGATCCGTCCTCGTCGATGACCGGGCGCAGGACCTCCTCGTCGAGCAGCGAGAACTTGCCGAGCCGCCCCTCGCGGGACCGCATCCGGTTCACGTTGCCCGCCAGGGTGTTGATCTCGCCGTTGTGGCAGAGCATCCGGAACGGCTGGGCGCGCTGCCACGTCGGCATCGTGTTCGTGGAGTAGCGCTGGTGGAACACGGCGAAGTGGCCGTCGACCAGGGGATCCTGGAGATCGGGGTAGAACTCGGCCAGCTGGTCGGCGGCGACCAGCGCCTTGTACGTGACGGTGAGGAAGCTGAACGACGCGAAGTACACCGACCGGCCGCGGGTCCGGGCCAGGGCCTCGGCTCGCCGCCGGGCCCGATGGGTGAGCCGTTCGGCGTCCTGGTCGGCCAGCTCGGTGGGTCGAAGCAACACCGCCTGGAGGATCCGAGGCATCGTCTCGAGCGCGTACGCGCCGAGCGCCGGCGGATGCGTCGGGACCGTCCGCCACGCCACCACCTCGATGTGCTCGGCGGCGCATGCCGCCTGGACGATCCGGCGAAGCTCGTGCGCGGGCGACTGGTCGAAGACGAACATCATGGCCACGCCGAGCCGTGCTGGGTCGAGGCCCGGCAGCCGCTGCGAGCCCTCGAGCTCGTGGGCCAGGAATCGGCCCGGGATCGGCAGGAGGACGCCGGCGCCGTCGCCGGTCTTCGCGTCCGCGGCCACGGCGCCTCGATGGCGGACGCGGCACAGCGCCTCCAGCGCCGCCTCCACGATGTGCCGTCCGCGCTGGCCTTCGGCGTCGGCGACGAAGCCGGTCCCGCAGGCGTCGCGTTCGGGCATGGCGGCGAATCGCCGCCGCGCGCGGACGGCGGGTGACTGCGGCGAGGTCATGCCGCGTGCGGTCCGGGGGAAGGTTTCGGAACGCCGACGAAATCGGTTCGACGCGCACCGGACTCGTCCCGGTAGGTGACGTGCACGTCCCACACGGTCATGGTCGATCTCCCTGCACGGCACCGGACGTGCGGTGATCGGCGCGGTCGGGCACCGCGCTCGTTGGGTCCGGAGGATACGGGCTGGCATCGCGCGGGTGCGCGTCAGCCACGTTAAATCTTCGTGACACGTTCATGCCCGGCGCCGTGGCGGGTGGGCGGACCGGGCCTCCGCCGGCACGCGCGCCGATGTCGGCGACCAGCCGGCGAAGCACGTCCAGCTGGTGCGAAACGGATTCGGGAGATGTGCCCCCCGCCGTGCGGCGGGCCGCCACCGACCGCTCCGGCGACAGCAGCGACGCGACACCGGCGAGGAGCGGTGACCACGCCGTCCACTCCGCGTCCGTGACGTCGTCGAAGACCCTGTCCTGGCGGGTGAGATCCGCGGCGATCCGACCGACCAGTCCGTGCGCGTCCCGGAACGGCATCCCCTGCTCAACGAGGTGCTCGGCGACATCGGTGGCCAGAAGCTCCCCCGATGCGGAGGCGCGCATGCGGTCATGGTCGAACTCGAGCCCGTGGACCAGGGACGTCATCGCCGCGAGCGTTCGGGTCATCGTGTCGACCGCGTCGAAGACCGGCTCCTTGTCCTCCTGGAGGTCGCGGTCATAGGCGAGGGGGAGGCCCTTCATCGCGGTGGCCATCGCGACGAGATCCCCGAGCACCCGCCCGGTCTTCGCCCTGGCCAGCTCGGCCACGTCCGGGTTCTTCTTCTGCGGCATCATGCTCGACCCGGTCGCGGCGGCCTCGGCGAGTCGGGCGAACCCGAACTCCCGAGAGCACCACAGAACGACGTCCTCGGCCAGTCGCGACACGTGGACAGCCGTGATGGCACAGGCCGACATCAGCTGCAGGACGAAGTCCCGGTCGGAGACGGCGTCGATGGAGTTGTCGAACGTGCGCGCGAATCCGAGGTCCGACGCGAGCTGGCGAGGATCGATCGGGAGGGTCGAACCCGCCAGGGCGCCGGCGCCGAGCGGGCTCACGTCCGCGGCGTCCCGGGCGTCCAGCAGGCGGGCGGCGTCCCGGATGAGGGCGAAGGCGTGGGCCGCGAGGTGATGCGCGAGCAGGATGGGCTGAGCCGGTTGGAGGTGCGTGTAGCCCGGCATCACCGCCCCCGCGTTGGCCGCGCCCTGCCGGGCGAGCGCGTCGGCCAGCCCCACGGCGCGGCACGCCAGATCGGCCGCGGCCTCCTTCGTCCACAGCCTGAGGTCGGTCACGACCAGATCGTTCCGACTGCGCCCCGCGTGGACCCTCGCGCCGGTTGGTCCCAACCGATCGATCAGGGCCCGCTCGATGGCGGAGTGAACGTCTTCGTTCACACCGTTCCACACGAACGTCCCCGCGGCGATGTCCTGCCCGATTCGCTCCAGCTCGCCGCCGATTCGCTCGCCCTCCTCGGGGGTGAGGAGACCGGCCCGCACCAACCCCCGGGTGTGGGCGGCCGTCGCGCGGAGGTCATACGGCGCCAGGCGAACGTCGAAGTGCAGGGAGCGGGTGAAGGCGAGCGTCTGCTCGGTCGGCACGGATTCGAACCGTCCCGCCCACAACGGCTTCTGGCGGGTCTGGGGCGCTGCGGGGCGAGACCGGTCCGGCTCTTCATGCATCGCGGCAACCGTCGGTCGGTCCGCCGCCTCCGCATCCGTCCGGGTCGCCCACGTTCGAACCGGCAACGACCACAGCCTCACGAAGCCTTCGGCGTCGCGGTGGCCGAACCGATCGGCCGCGTCGTACGTGGCGAGTGATCGGTCGTAGAGGGCCCGCGGCGAGCGCCGGCCGACCACGCGGCACGAGCCCTTGTGGAACCGAAGACGGACGTCGCCGGTGACGTCCGATTGCGTCGACCCCACGAAGGCGCGGAGCGCCGCGTGCAGCGGCCCGTGCCACTGTCCGTAGTACGCGAGCTCCGCCCAGCGTCGTTCGATCCCGGCCTTCTCGTGAGCCAGGTCTCGCTCCAGCGTCAGGTCCTCCAGGTCCCGGTGTGCGGCGATGAGCGCCAGCGCCGCCGGAACCTCGTACAGCTCGCGCGACTTGATACCGACGAGCCGGTTCTCGACCATGTCGACGCGTCCGAAGCCGTGGCGGGCGCCGATGTCGCGGATCGTCTCGACCAGCTCCACCGGGGAGGACGGTCGGCCATTCAGAGCGACCGGCAGTCCCTTCTCGAACCGGATCACGACGTCGTCCGGCTCGTCGGGGCCGCTGGGCCGGTTCGTGGTCAGCGCGAACGCGTCCTCGGGTGGTTCGACCCATGGATCCTCCAGGGGCCCGCACTCGACGGTTCGCCCCCAGAGGTTCTCGTCGACGGAGTACCGCGTGGACTCGGCGGTGATCGGGATGCCCCAAGCTGCGGCACGGGCCCGCGCCTCATCGCGAGACATCGCGGCATCCCGCACCGGTGCCATCACGGCGAGGCCCGGCGCGAGCGCCCCGAACGACGTTTCGAACCGAACCTGGTCGTTCCCCTTGCCGGTGCACCCGTGGGCGACCCCATCCGCGCCGACCGACCGGGCGACCTCGACGACCTTCGCCGCGATGAGGGGGCGTGCCAGAGCGGAGACCAGTGGGTACTTCCCCTCGTAGAGCGCGTTCGCCCGCAACGCCGCCCAGCAGTACTCGGCGACGAACTCCTCTCGCCCGTCGACGACGATCAGCTCGGCTCCCGCCGCCGACGCGCGGAGCCCGAGGGCATGGCGATCCAGGGGCTGCCCAACGTCGACGCCCACCGCCACGACGGCGTGGCCGCCTTCACGCAGCGAGCGCGCCACGACCGACGTGTCCAGGCCGCCCGAGTACGCCAGCGCGACCTTCACGCCAGGCCACCGACCTCGCGCAGCCGCTTGGCCAGGACCTTCCCTCGGGTCCCCTCCTTCGCCACGACGAGGATGGTGTTGTCGCCGGCGATCGTCCCCAGGATCCCCTCGAGGCCGGCCTGATCCAGCGCCTCGGCCACCGCACCGGCGGCCCCGGCCGGCGTCGAGATCACCACGAGGTTCCCCGACGCCTCGACCCTCATGACGAACTCCGCGAACAGGGCCCGCAGGCGGGCCCGCGCTCCCGCCGCCGACGTCTCAGTGGGAAGGGCATACCGGAAGTGACCCTCCGGATCGCGCACCCGCACCAGGCCGAGCTCCTCGAGATCGCGGCTGATCGTCGACTGCGTCGCGGCGTGCCCCAGCTGCTCGAGCTGGGACCGGATGTCCTCC
>JBHELE010000096.1:0-4466 GCA_046263235.1 Actinomycetota bacterium | reverse complement strand
ACCGTCGCCCGATCCTTCCAAGGCGGGAAGCAGGGCCTTCGTCAGCCTGACCGTGCCCAGGAAATTGAGCTCGTACATGCGGGTCCAGGCCTCCAGGTCGGCCGACTCGACGGGGTCGAGGCCGAGCGCTCCCCCGGCGTTGTTGACCAGGACGCGGGCGTCGGGGATTTCGGCCGCGAACGCGTCGACCGATTCCTGGTCGGTCACGTCGAGGGGGACCGCTCGACCTCCCACGGAGTCGGCGACGGCCCGGAGGCGGTCCTTCCGCCGCGCTCCCACGACGACGGAGAAGCCGGCGTCGGCCAGCGCCCGCGCCGTCGCCGCACCGATCCCCGCTGAGGCTCCGGTCACCACGGCGACCCCACGGCCCGTCATGATCGGAGCGTATCGAACGAACGGCCGAGGATGGGTCAGCGGGCGGTGCGCGGACGCCCGTGCGGCGCGATGCGATCGGCGATGGTCCTGGCTTCGTCGAGGCGGACGCGGTCCACGAACAACCGCACGGCGCCGAACTCCCAGATCTGACTGAAGAACCCCGGTTGCTTGTACCACCACACGATCCCGGCGCCCTCGAGCTCCCCGGCGATCTCGTTGGCGTGCTCCCAGGTGTAGCTCCCGAGATACACCGTGGAGATGTCGGCCTTCGGCCGGGGAGTCGGCGTCATTGCCCGAGATTCGAGGGTGTGCTGACGTTCGTGGTCACCGCAGCGAGCGTCCCGCCTGCACGACGGCCTGCATGGAAAGGCTGATAGCGATCAGCAGGAACCCGATCAGGGTGGCGCTTCGCTCGATCGCCCGCCCCACCCCCCGGTTGGACATCCGGGGACCTCGAAGCACCACGTAGGCGCCGAACGCGACCAGGAGTCCCCCCACGGCGCCGAGCACCAATCCCACCTCGAGGAGATGGCGTCCGCCCTTTCCCGCGCCGACGAGCATGGCGGGCACGCTATCGCGGGAGGTCCGGATCGACAAGCCTCCCGCGACGGAGACTGGGAAACGGCCGACTGCTAGCCTCGACCCATGCGCAGGAAACCGTCCGTGCTGGTCGCGATGAGCGGAGGGGTCGACTCCTCCGTGTCGGCGGCCCTCCTCCACGAGCGGGGCTACGCCGTCGTGGGTGAGCACATGAAGCTGGTCCGGCTCGGCGGGGTCGACCACGGATGCTGCGGACCGCAGGCGGAGGCCGACGCGCGGGCGGTGGCAGACATCGTCGGGTTCGAGTTCCGTGTGGTCGACATGTCCGAGGCTTTCGACCGGACCGTCTTGGCGGACTTCTTCGGCGAGCACCGGGCGGGTCGAACGCCGAACCCCTGCATCCGGTGCAACGAGCACATCAAGTTCGGCTCGTTCGTCGAGCGGGCCGAACGCCTCGGCTTCGACCACGTCGCCACCGGCCACTACGTGCAGACGTGGACCGACGCCCGCGGACGGTGGCATCTGGGGCGCGGACACGACCGGTCGAAGGACCAGTCGTACGTGCTGCACACGTTGGGGCAGCGAGAGCTGGGCCGCGCGCTCTTCCCCGTCGGAGCCGAGTCGAAGGCGGCGACCCGCGCCCATGCCGAGCAGCTCGGACTCCCGGTGGCCGCGAAGCCGGACTCCCAGGAGGTGTGCTTCGTCCCGGGCGCGGATCACGCCTCGTTCCTGGCCGAGCACGCCCCCGACCTCGCCCGCTCCGGCGACGTGGTCGACCCGAACGGCCGTCCGGTGGGGGAGCACGGGGGGACGTTTCGCTACACCATCGGACAGCGGAGAGGCCTCGGCGTCTCGACCGGAGAGCGGCTGTACGTCGTGGACGTCGACGCCCCGGCCGCCCGCGTCGTCGTCGGCCCGGAGGAGCTTCTGGCCCGGCGCGGACTGATCGCCGACCGGGTGACCTGGGTGGCAGGGTCGCCGCCCGACCATCGGCCGTTCGAGGCCTGGGTTCAGATCCGCTATCGAGGGGAGGACACGCCAGCCGTCGTCGACCCTGTCGGTCCGGATCGGATCGCCGTCGAGTTTCGAACGCCCCAGCGAGCGGTGGCCCCCGGACAGAGCGTCGTCGTGTACACCGGCGACGAGGTCCTGGGTGGCGGCCGCATCCTCGAGGCGACCTTCTAGGCAGAAGGTTCGGCGGCCCTTCGCGGTCCCGGTTCCCGCGTCGCCGCGGGCCCGGCCTCGTCCTACGCTCCCGCTGCATGGCCACGGCGCTGCTGACCGACCTGTACGAGCTGAACATGGCCGCCATCTACCTGCGCCGGGCGATGACCCAGTCGGCCACGTTCAGCCTGTTCGTGCGGCAGCTCCCTCCCGAACGCGGCTTTCTGGTCGCGGCGGGACTGGAGGACTGCCTGTCGTTCCTGGCGCGGTATCGGTTCGAGGACGAAGAGCTGGCGTACTGCCGCGTGGAGCTCGGTTTCGACCCCGACACGATCGAGGCCTTTCGAGCGCTGCGGTTCGAGGGTGACGTGTGGGCCGTGCCGGAGGGCCGGATCCTGTTCGCCGGCGAACCCCTCCTCGAGCTGACCGCGCCGCTCCCACAGGCCCAGCTCGTGGAGACGTTTCTGCTCAACCAGATCACGTCCCAGACGACGCTGGCGTCGAAGGCCGCCCGGTGCGTGATCGCGGCGGAGGGCCGCGACGTGGTCGATTTCGCCTTTCGGCGGACGCAGGGCATCGAGACCGCGGTGACCGTGGCCCGGTGCGCCAGCATGGTCGGGTTCGTCGCGACGAGCAACGTCGAAGCGGCCCGACGGTATGGGCTTCGGGCCGCCGGAACGATGGCCCACTCATTCGTCGAGGCATTTCGGTCCGAACGGGACGCCTTTCGAGCGTTCGCCCGTGACTTCCCCGACCGGTCCACGTTCCTCGTCGACACCTACGACACGTTGGGCGGCGTCCGGACTGCCATCGAGGTCGTCAGGGAGCTGGATCTGCGAGGCGCGGTGGGGATTCGCTTGGACAGCGGCGATCTGGCCGGCCTGGCGTTCGAAGCTCGACGGGCGCTCGACGAGGCGGGACTCGGCGGTGTTCGCATCTTCGCCAGTGGGGGTCTCGATGAGCACGCCATCGCCGCCCTCGTTCGGGCCGGTGCTCCCATCGACGCGTTCGGAGTCGGCACGAAGATGGGTGTGTCGGCCGACGCTCCGTTCCTGGACTCGGTGTACAAGCTTGTCGAGTTCGACGGACGACCGGTGATGAAGCTCTCGCCGGGAAAGACCACCTCGCCCGGCCGAAAGCAGGTGTGGCGCGGGCCGGGATGCCGTGACGTCATCGGGCTGCGCGACGATGCGGCTCCGAATGGACACCGTCCGCTGCTGGAACCGGTGATGCGCCGGGGCCGTCGGCTGCGGTCGGATGCGACCGCTCTCGTCGCCGCCAGGGAGCGATTCGGCGAGGACCTCGCCACACTGCCGGATGGCGCGAAGTCGCTGCGCGACCCCGTGGAGCCGGTGCCGCGCCGGGCGCCGTCGCTCGATGCGCTGGCGGAGCGCGCCCGGGCTGAGATTACCGAAGGGAGATCCGATGCTGATCGAACACCGCGGTGAGCGTCCGACCGTGCACCCCTCGTCGTGGGTCGCCCCGACCGCGGTCGTGAGCGGTCTGGTCGACATCGGTCAAGGATCTCGGGTCCTTCACGGGGCGGTGCTCACGGCCGAGGGCGGCCCCATCACCATCGGGGAGCGATGCGTGGTCATGGAGACGGCGGTCGTGCGGGCGTCTCGCCGCCACCCGGTTCGAATCGGCGATCACGTGCTGATCGGCCCGCGGGCATACCTGTCCGGGTGCGCCATCGAGGACCGCGTCTTCCTGGCCACGGGCTCGACGGTCTTCAATGGGGCGGCCGTCGAGCGCGGGGCCGAGGTCCGCATCAACGCCGTGGTCCACCTGAAGTCGCGCGTTCCGGCCGGTGCCACCGTCCCCATCGGATGGGTGGCGGTCGGCGACCCCGCGGAGATCCTCCCCCCGGAACGACACGACCGGATCTGGGCGATCCAGAAGCCGTTGAACTTTCCGAAGGAGGTCTTCGGCCTGGATCGAGGAGACGATCAGGGCGCCCTCATCGCGGCGATCACCACGCGCTATTCGGAAGCGCTGGGCCGCCATTCGGAGGACCGGTTCGTCGGTGAGTAGAGTCGGAGCCGGGCCGCGGGCGGCCCGCCTCTAGAATCGGCGAGTGGTCGCGCGAACGCCGCCGGAGCGCGAGGAGCGGCACGAGTCGGAGGAGCGCCGCCGGGCCGAGGCCCGCATTCGGGTCGAGGAGCTCCGGGACCTCATCAATCACCATGACTATCGCTACTACGTCCTCGACGACCCGGAGGTGTCCGACGCGGAATACGACGAGCTCATGCGGGAGCTTCGCGCCTTGGAGGAGGCGTTCCCGGAGTTCGTCATGCCGGACAGCCCGACCCAGCGGGTGGGCGGCGCCCCGACGCAGCTGTTCGCGCCGGTCGAACACCGCGTCCCCATGCTCTCGCTGGACAACG
>JBHELE010000095.1:0-5100 GCA_046263235.1 Actinomycetota bacterium | reverse complement strand
GGCGGCGCGCTCGTGATTCGGCAGGAACTCGACCCGCACGCGCTAGCCCTCGGTCCCGATCTCGGGCGAGCCGAAGGCGAGCCACGCGAACGCCGCGAACAGCGAGTGTTGGGCCATCGCGCCCTCATGGGCGGCGAGCGTGTCCGCGAGCCTCGCCCGCTCCGGCTCGTCGAACCCGCGCTCCTTCAGCGCCATCCACTGGAGCTCGACCGGGTGGGGAAGGCCGGATACCCCCGCCAGGACCAGGCGCCGAAGCGAAGCCGCACCGGTCCGCCAGGCCGGCGCGGTGGCCACGGGATGGAGTTCGTCCCACATCGTGGTGAGCGCCGATGGCCACCGGCTCATCAGTCGAAGGGTGGCGGGGAGCGCCGGCAGCCGCAGGGACTCCAGGATCTGGTCGAACACGGCGGCCTGCCCGTCGACCGACGGCTGGAAGGACATCCATCGCTGCCATTCCGGGACGCCCCGTCGAACCGGTGGCTCCTCCCGTCCGGTTCCGCCGATGCGGTCGCGACGCACCGCCCGGAGCAGGGCGTGGACCACGAGCTGGACCTTGGCGGTGACCTGGTGAGCGGCGCGAGCGCAGTCCTCGATCCGGCGGAGCTCCTCCTCTCCGAGCTCGGCCTGGAGTTGCCGGCGGACATCCGGGACGCCGGCGACGCCCCTCACGGTCCGGGCGGCCTCATCTCGAACGGTACGGGTCAGCGAGAGGAAGCTCTTGCCGACGTTCGGCCGAATGGCGGACCAGGCCGCCGTGAAAAACACGGGCTCGGCCGCCGCAGCCTCGATCGCGGGGTCGATCCATCCACATCGCAGCGTTTGACGGACGTCGTCCCGGACGGCGCCGAGCATCGCGGAAGCGTTGCGCCGGCCACCACCGTCGCCGTCGTCGGCCGTCGCGCCGATAGGCAGCCGCCCGACGTGGGTCTCCCGAGGTGACACGCCGCACAGAATAGTCCGGCGTCTGGCCTGGCAACACGGATGTCCGACCACCGGCGTACACTCGGTCCAGCCAGGGGGTTGCGCCGACGAACGCCGTCCGAGACCGCATCCTCCTCCCCCTCCCCGGGTCCGCGGGACCCTCGGTCCCGCCATGCCTGGTCGAGACCGCCCTGACCAGGCGCGTCACCCAGGGCGAGGTCGTGATCCGAGCCGGCGACCCGGAGGGGCGGTGGTGGGCGGTGCACCGGGGCGTCCTGGTCGCGGAGACGACGTCGTGGGAGGGAAAGCGATCGATCGTGGAGGTGCTCGGACCGGGTGATCTCTTCGGCCCCCCGTCGCTGGTCTGGCCGGACTACGGCGGTCTCGACGGACGCGGGGAAGACCAGCTCGTCCCGGAAGTACGCGCCATCGCACCGTCCGTGCTGTGGTCGTGGGATCGCCGCTTCCTCTCATCCGCCGGGGCGACGGACGTGCGCGTGGCGACGTGGGTGCAGGAACGCTTGCTGGCGAGATTGGAGCGAACCCGGCTGGCCCTGGCGCGCGCGCTCACGCTGACCGTCCCCGAGCGCGTGGAAGCCGCGTTGCGTCAGCTCGCCGTCGCGGCGGGGCAACCGGTTCCGGGCGGCACGCGAATCCGCGTCCCGATCTCTCAGGAGACGCTGGCGGCCGCGTCCGGCGCGAGCAGGGAGAGCGTGAGCCGCGCCCTGCGGTCGCTCGCGGCGACGGGCCGGGTACGCCGAACCGGGCGCCTGTACGTCGTCACGGAGCCAGGCGAAACCGATCGTGGTCCCGATCGACTCGGACCACCGTCCCCTCGGCGGCCAGCTTGAGCAGGTGGGCCAGGACCGACCGAGCGGCCGCCGGATGAAGCTCGACGGGGTACGCGTCGTAGATCGACGGGACCAGCTCCTCCGGGGTCTTCGGACCGTCCGCGAGGCCGTCCAGGATCTGACGCTCTCGTTCCGCGCGGTGTCCCAGGTATTCGCGCAGCTTCCCGTCGGCGTCGTCGACGACGGGACCATGACCGGGATAGAGCGTCCGCGGACGCAGCGCCCGCATCTGCTCGAGCGACCGGAGGTAGGCGGCCAGGTCGCCGTCGGGCGGGTCGACCACGCTCGTGCCCCACCCCAGAACCGCGTCCCCCGTGAACAGCGCCCCGGCGTCGGGCTCGAAGAACACGAGGTGATCCGACGTGTGGCCGGGCGTGTGGACGGCGCGAAGCCGAACGCCCCCGCCCCGAACCTCGTCGCCGTCGCCGATCGCCCGCTCGCCGTCCCATGGCGCCCAGGCCCGAGCGGCCGCTCCCGTCAACTCGCTCAACAGCGCGGCGCCCGGCGCGTGATCAGGGTGGTGGTGCGTGAGGAGGATCGCACCCACCGGGCCCGCTTCCTCCGCAACGCGTTCCACGTGCGGTCGGTCGCCGGGGCCCGGGTCGATCACGATCGACGGGTCGCGCCCGACGATCCACGTGTTCGTCCCATCGAGCGTGAACGGACCGGGGTTCGGAGCGAGGACGCGTCGAATGACGTCGCCGCTCACGGCCGGGCCATGCCGGGCGGAAACGGCAGTCCGGGGGGAGGCTCGGCCGCGACGCGGAGCGCCAGGACATCGTCCACCGACCGGCACTCGGTCAGGGCCTGCAGGGTCCGGAGCGTCGGCCACATGAGCGAGAACTCACCGTCGGCGGCGGCCCGGAGGATGTCGGCCGGAGCTGCCCACCAGACCTCCTCGATCTCGACGGGGTCGGGCGACGGCGTCAGATCGTGAGCGGCCGCGATGGCGAAGAACCGAGCATCGAATCGCACCGGCAGGAACTCCGGGGCGACCCACCTGGCCATCTCGGGCAGGTCGCCGATCGACGGAGGCCCCAGGCCGTCGTCGCCAGGCAGACGCCCGGGCCCTTCGATCAGTCCGCCGCGCGTCATCACCAACCCGGTCTCCTCGGCCAGCTCGCGCACGCCGCACGCCCGGGCCGTCTCGTCGCGTGAGCCGAACCATCGTTCGGCGAGGACGGCGTCCTGGTCCTCCACGACGCCGCCTGGAAAGACGACGAACCCCGGTGCGAAGCGGCTCACCGCCGAACGCCGAACCACCAGGACCTCCACGCCGGGACGCGCGACCACCATCGTGGATGCAGGGCGCGGATCCATGCGTGCCATGATCGCACCGCCGATGGCCGACGCTCGATCAGGTTCCCCTCTCGCGGATCGCCTCCGCGCACGGATTCGCGAGGGCGGGCCCATCCCGTTCGTCGAGTTCATGGAGGCCGCGCTCTACGACCCCGAGGCGGGATTCTTCGAACGGCACGCCGTCGGAGAGCGGGGCGAGTTCGTGACGAGCCCGCATGTCTCTCCCGCGTTCGGCGTGCTGGTGGCGCGGCAACTGGACGAGATGTGGGAACTGCTGGACCGCCCTCGACGGTTCCGCGTGGTCGAAGTGGGGGCGGGGGATGGCACGCTGGCTGCCCAGATCCTCGACTTCGTCTCTCCGGACGTCGAACGAAGCGTCGACTACATCGCCGTGGAGCGCAGCGCGGCGGCCCGCGCGGCCCTCGCCGAGCTCGACGTCACCGTCGCGACGACCCTGGCCGACGTGCCCGCCGGAGGGAAGGGGTGCCTACTGGCGAACGAGCTGCTGGACGACCTGCCGTTTCGCTGGCTGCGGAGAGAGGTCGGCGGCGTGGCGGAGCTGCACGTCGACGTGGTTGGAGAGCAGTTCGCCCTGGTGCCCCGGCCGGTGACGACCGCCGCCCTGACCGCGTGGGCGCGCGACCTCGCACCGGGGGAGGAACGCGTGGTCCAGGAGGACGCGCTCGCCTTCGTCGATGACGCCGCGACGCTGTTCGATCGGGGATACCTGTGGTTCTCCGACTACGGGTTCGCCGGTGGCCGATTCCCCCGGGAGCCACACGGGTATCGGGGCCAGCGGGTCGAGGGCGACATCCTGGCCGACCCTGGATCTCGCGACATCACCGCCGGAGTGGACTTCGACGCGGTCGCGGAGAGGGCGCGGTCGGCAGGCCTGACGGTGTGGGGTCCGGTCCGGCAGCGTGACGCGCTGAGCGCCCTCGGCCTGGACGAGTTGCGGGAGCGCGCGCGCCGCCGACAGGTCGAGGCCTCAACGGCAGGGCGCGGCCTCGAAGCGGCCCGCATCTTTTCGGCGCGGCAGCGAACGTCTCTGCTCGCCGACCCGGCCGGGCTCGGCGACTTCCTCGTCCTGGCCGCGGGGCGGGGCGTCGACCTTCCGCCGACGTCCGTGCGGCAGGTAGGATGAGCCGAAGCCACCACCCGAACCGAAGGAGAGAAGCGAGTGCCGACCATCGCAGCGTTCGCGTGGCAGCCGTGGGCCTTCCTCGCGGTGTTCATCGGGCTTCCGATCGTGCTCGCGTCGGTCCTGGCGAAGCGCTGACGGAGTGACCCTGCACCGTCGCTATTCGCCGCGGCGCTAGCGGTCGACGTCCCCCACGACGAAGAAAACGCTCCCCAGGATCGCGATGAGATCCGGCACGAGCGTTCCGGGAAGGATCGCGGGGATCACCGACACGTTCGAGAAGGAGGCGGTCCGCCTCTTCAACCGGTACGGGTATTCGCCGCCGTCGCCGACGACGTAGTACCCCATGAGTCCAAGAGGATTCTCCGTCCGCAGGTAGATCTCTCCTTCCGGGACCTTCATCTTCTTCGGGAGCTTCGGAGAGATGTACTGGCCGGGCGGGAGCCGGTCCATGCATTGCTCCACGATCTTGCATGACTCCCACATCCGCTGGACGAGGACCCACAGGCGATCGTAGCAGTCGCCGTTCAGGCCCACCGGCACGTCGAACTCGACGTCGGCGTACTTCTCGTACGGCTCATCCCTCCGGGGATCGAGCGGGACGCCCGAGGCCTGGAGGACCGGGCCGGAGCAGCCGTACGCCGACGCGATCTCCGGCGGCAGGATGCCGATCCCCTTCGTCCTCGCGTGGATGATCTCGTTCCCCATGATGAGGTTCTCGAAGTCGCGAAGCTTCCTTCGAATCCACCCGAGCACCTCGGCGGAGTGCTTCAGGAACCCGCGCGGGAGGTCGTCCTTGAGCCCCCCCACCCGGATGTACGAATGGTGCATCCGGGCGCCGGTCGCCGATTCCATCAGCCCCTGGATCATCTCCCGCTCGCGGAAGGC
>JBHELE010000094.1:0-3777 GCA_046263235.1 Actinomycetota bacterium | reverse complement strand
TCCGACATCAGCACGAGCGCGGCGGCGCCGTCCGTGATCCCGCTGGAGTTGCCGGCGGTGATCGTGCCGGTCCCCTGGTCGAACACCGGCTTCAGCTTCGCCAGGCCCTCCGACGTGGTCTCGGGCCTCGGGTGCTCGTCTTGCTCCACGACCGTGGCCGACCCCTTCGGCCCGGGCACCTCCACCGGAACGATCTCCTGGGCCCGCCGGTCGGTCGAGGCGGCAGTCTTCTGCTGAGATCGCAGGGCGAACTCGTCCTGTTCCTGCCGGGGGATCTCGTAGCGACGGGCCAGGTTCTCCGCGGTCTCGCCCATGATCAGCCCGCACAACGGATCGAGGAAGCCATCGCGGTTCATGCCGTCGTACACCGGCGCGTTGCCCATTCGATATCCGAACCGCATCCGGTCGAGCAGATATGGCGTCCGGGTCATGTTCTCCTCGCCGCCGGCCACCACGACCTCGGCATTGCCCAACATGATCTGCTCCGCGGCGACCTGGATGGCCTTGAAGCCGGATCCGCAGGCCATGTTCACCGTGAAGGCCGGGGTCTCCTCGCCGAGGCCGGCTCGATACGCGACCTGCCGGGCGGGGTTCGGCCCGTTCCCAGCCTGCCGGGCGTGTCCGAACACAAGCTCGTCGACTTGATCCGGATCGACACCGGCGCAGTCCAGCGCCGCGCGCGTGGCGTGCACCCCGAGATCGACAGCCGGGACTTCGGAGAAGGCGCCCAGGAATTTGCCGACCGGCGTGCGAGCGCCCTCGACGATGACGGCGCGCTCCATGGCTCGATTATAGGGAGGGGCGTTGACTCGCCGGAGTGACCCGAGCCGCTAGGCGACCGTGCGGATCAGACGGCGGCGTTGCTGCTCGGTGGTCCCTCCCCACACGCCATACCGCTCGCCGTTGCGCACCGCCCACGCCAGACACAGGTCACGAACCGTGCAGACGCTGCAGTACGACAGAGCCAGGCCGGCTTCCTCCTCGGTGGTCGGGAAGAAGATCTCCGGGTCCAGGCCGTAGCACGCCGACCGCTCCTGCCAGTGGTCGGGTGGGCTGACGTTCCTCGGGAGGGTCCGAACGTCGATGTCGGCTTCCGCCATGGGGTCCATGGTACGCGCGGACCCCCCCTTCGGCCAAGGGACGTTCATCCCATTGCTCATGGTTTGATCCCCTCTTGTTCAAGAATGAGGCGCGATCAGGTCGCGATCTCTCCGCTCTGGCGAGCCTGGAAGCGACACCTCATACCCGCGTCGGGCGCGACGAACACGCGGGTGGACGAAAAAATCTCGCCGATCGTGGCTATCGCTTGGGCTATCCGGGGTATTACGGACAAAGAGGGCGCGCGCCGCGCCCCCGCCCCAAGGCGCGCCTGGGGAGTTGCGGAGGCAGCGTGGAAGAGAGCCGCCCTCGGCTCGAATATCGAGTCGCCGAACGGCAGGGCGACCGCGTCCGGGTCCAGCTCCACGGCGAGATGGTCGGAGCGGGCCAAATGGCTCACATCCGGCAAGCCCTCGAGCAGCATTTCGTCGATGACGGCGTTCGGGTGATCACCCTGGACCTCTCGACCGTGCACTTCCTCGACAGCTTCGGCGCCGCCACGCTGGTCGGATTGATGCAGGAGTCCGAACGACAAGGCAAGCGACTCCTGGTGACGGGCGCCGAGCGGCAGGTGCGGGACAAGCTCCGGGTCACGGGGCTGCTGTCGGTGCTCGAAGAGGGACTCGAGCCCGAGTCGCGCGGCTCGTAGCTTCCCACCGCGTCTCCACGGTCGACGCCGGTCCCGCATGGGACCATGAGCCCGCATGGACGGTGAAGCCCAGACTGTCGCTCCCGTGGCCTCCCCGCGCGTCCTCATGGTGACGAACGACTTCCCGCCGCGAGTGGGTGGCGTTCAGCAGTACGAGTCGAACATCGTCCGGGAGCTCCCATCCGAGCGGGTGATGGTCCTGGCGCCGAATTGGCCGGGGTGGCGAGCCCACGACGCCGATGCCCCCTTCGAGATCGTGCGCTGGCCGGCACGGTTCATGTGGCCGACCACGGACCTCGCCCGAAGGATCCGAACGCTGGCCCGCGGTCACCGAGCCGAGGTGGTGCTGTTCGGGCAGGGACTGCCGCTGCCGCTGCTGGGGGCGGGTCTGGCCCGAGGAGGACTGCCGTACGTCGTCCTGACCCATGGCGTCGAGCTGTGGATGGCCAGGGCCCCCGCGTCTCGGCAGATCCTCGCCGGGGCGCTGGCTCGCGCCACGGAGGTGACCGCCGTCAGCCGGTACACCGCCTCGGCCGTTCGAGCCGCGATGCCCGCGAACGTGCCGCTGACCCTCCTGCCACCGGCCGTCGACGAACGGCGGTTCACGCCCGGCGGCGAGGGGGCCGAGGTCCGAAGGCGGCACGGCCTCGGCGAGCAGCCGGTGGTCCTGTGCGTGTCACGACTGGTGCCGCGGAAGGGGCAGGATGTCCTGATCCGAGCGATGGACGTCATCGGGGACCTGGCTCCGGGGGCGGCAACGCTGGTCGTCGGCGACGGTTCCTACCGCGCCACGCTGGAACGCCTGGCCCAGAGGGCGCCGGCGGGTTCGGTAATCTTCGCCGGGGAGGTACCGGACGACGAGCTTCCCGCGTACTACCTGGCGTGTGACGTATTCGCGATGCCGTGCCGGTCGCGGTGGGGTGGCCTGGAGGTCGAAGGGTTCGGCATCGTGTTCCTGGAGGCCGCGGCGACGGGCAAGGCCACCGTCGCCGGGCGCTCGGGGGGTGCCGGTGAGGCGATCGAGGACGAGCGAACTGGCGTCCTGGTCGAGGGCGCCGAGCCGAAGGCGGTCGCCCTGGCCATCGCCCGGCTCCTCATCGACCGCGACCGTGCCGCCGCCATGGGAGCGGCGGGCCGGGACCGTGTGGAACGGGAGTTCACGTGGAAACACCGGGCCCGGGAGCTGGCCGAGATCCTCACCCGTGCGGTGGGGTAGGCCGTGCCGAGCCGCGGTCCAAGCCGTCCTCGTTCTTCGTGGCGATCTCGAGCAGCCGGTCGGCGGTCCGTTCCCACGACCACGCCCGAGTCGCGAACGCGCTGACCTTGGCTCTGAGCCCCTGCCGCTCGTACGGCGGCAGCTCGACCAGCCGTCGGATGCCGTCGGCCAGTCGTTCGGCGGCGCGCGGCCCGGGCTCGAAGCTGAACATCCCTTCGCGGCCGACGTGCCGTTCCAACGCGACCGCGACCTCGGCCAGTCCGGAATGGCGAGCGACGAGGGGCAGAGCCCCCGCGGCCGCACCCTCCGCGGCCACCATGCCGAAAGCCTCCTCCAGCACCGACGGCACGACCAGCACGTCCATGGCCGCCACGACGGCCGGTGCGTACCGATGATCGAGTCGTCCGGTGAACCGTATCCGTCGACGAAGGTCGGACCCCGGATGGACCGCCATCGCCGCCTCCGGCCGCGACGGCCAGCATTCCGCCAGCCACCGGAGCGCGGCCTCGTCCCCGGCGCCGAGGGTGAGCGTGAGGGCGGTCAGCCATTCCCGGAACTGGCCGAAACCGACGATGAGGCCCGATACCTCGTGGACCTCCGCAAGTGCCCCGATGAGCACATCGACGCCCTTTTGAGGGATCAGCTTGCCGAGGTATCCGACGACCGGGCCTCGCTCACGAGCCAGCTCCCGCAGAACCCCCGGCGCGGCCGCGTCGGGCGCCTGCTGGTCGTAGGCGAGCGCCAGCCGGTCCAGCGCCCCCGCGTCGCGCGCCGCCACCGCCCGGGCGACGTCGTCGTCGAGGCCTGGAAGGCG
>JBHELE010000093.1:0-3189 GCA_046263235.1 Actinomycetota bacterium | reverse complement strand
GTTCTGAGTGAAGGCGCGCGCCTCCATGTGGCCGTGCTTCACCAGCGCCGACAGCGACGGCGCGTCGCCGTGGTAGCGAAGGCCGCCGGCGTGGACCGGGGCCGGGACGAACGTGTGGCCCAGCGTGTACATGGGCACCAGTGGCGTCATCTCGCCCGTGTCACCGAAGTCGTAGGCGTACGACCCTTTCGTGAGCGTGGGACACGCGGCCGGCTCGGTGGCGATGAAACGAGTCTGGGTCTTCCCGGAAAGGCGATCCTGCATGAAGGGGTAGGCCAGGCCGGCGTAGTTCGACCCACCGCCGACGCACCCCACGACCACATCTGGCTGCTCGCCGGCCAGCTCCATCTGGCGCTTCGCCTCCTGCCCGATCACGGTCTGGTGGAGCAGCACGTGGTTCAGGACGCTTCCCAGTGAGTAGCTGGTGTCGGGGTTCGTCGCGGCGACCTCGACCGCCTCGCTGATGGCGATGCCCAGCGAGCCGGTCGAATCGGGGTTCTCCTCGAGGATCCTCTTTCCGGCTTCCGTCGTGGACGTGGGAGAGGGACGAACCTCGGCACCCATGGTCTCGATGAACACGCGCCGGTACGGCTTCTGTTCGTACGACGCCTTCACCATGAACACCAGGCAGTCGAGGTCGAAGAACGCGCACGCCGTCGCCAGGGCCGAGCCCCACTGGCCGGCGCCCGTCTCGGTGGTCAGCCGGGCGATCCCCGCCTCCTTGTTGTAGTACGCCTGGGCCACGGCGGTGTTCGGCTTGTGCGACCCGGCCGGGGAGACGCCTTCGTACTTGCAGTAGATGTGCGCGGGCGTCTGAAGGGCCCGCTCCAGACGGGTGGCCCGAAACAGTGGCGTGGGCCGCCACATCCGATAGACGTCGAGCACCGGGCCGGGGATGTCGATCCACGGTTCGGTGGAGACCTCCTGCATGATGAGCGCCTCCGGGAACAGGGGCGCGAGGTCGTCCGGGCCGACGGGCTGCTTCGTCCCGGGGTGCAGCGGAGGGAGCGGGGGGGCGCCGGCGGCCGCCATGTCGGGCAGGATGTTGTACCAGGCGGTCGGAAGGTCGTCGGGCGAGAGGACGAACTGGATCGGCTCGGCCATCGTGCCTCCTCGTGTCACCGATCGGGGAGCAGCATTCTATGCCGATGCGGCCGATCCGCGGTGCGAACGCTCAGCCCGTGCCGAGGTGGAGGTTGACGCCCAGCAGCACCAACGGCCACAGAAAGATCGCCAGCAGGGCTGCCAGGATCGCCCGCAGGCCGTCGACGTCGCTGAAGTACTTGTGGCTCCCCGCGACGAAGGCCCCGATGACGACCCAGACCAGCGTCAGGACGCTCACGCCACGTGCGCGCATGGCTCCTTCAATACCCCGCTCCGCGGCGACCATGCTTCGGCGGCCGAGGTCGTGCCCGGCCGCGCCTTCAGCTCGTCAGCATGTCCCGGACGCCGGCGGTGGCCGGCTGCTGCAGCTGTTCCCACGTGCACGACGACGCCGGCTTGTCCGGTCGCCACCGAACGAACCGCGCGCCATGTCGAATGCGATGCCCGGTCACCTGATCGAAGGCCACCTCCACGACCAGCTCGGGGCGCAGCTGCTCATAGGACAGGTCCTTGTCGCGGTTCCACCGGCTGAACATCTGTTGACCGGGCGGTGGCTCGGCGGAGGTTCCGGTTCGATACGGCTCCAGGAACGCGACCAGCCGGCGCCGTTCGGTCTGGGTGAACCCCGACGTGAACCCCACCTGGAGCATCTCTTCGTCCGGTTGGTACAGGCCGAGCAGCAGCGACCCCACCGCCTCGCCCCGCAGGTCCTTCGCCCACCGGAACCCCAGCACGACGCAGTCCGCGGTTCGAACCCGTTTCACCTTGCGCATCTCCCGTTCGCCGGGCCGATACGGGGCGTCCAGCCGCTTCGCGACGACACCATCCAGTCCCTGCACCACGAACTCGTCCAGCCACCGCTCGGCCGCGGCGAGATCAGCGGAGCACGGGCTCAAGTGCAGCGGTGGCGTGGCCCCCGCCATGACCTCCTCCAGCATCGTCCGCCGCTCGCCGAACGCGCGGTCACGGAGATCGTCGTCGTCCAGTGCGAGCAGGTCGAACACGATCAACGACGCCGGGATCTCCTTCATCAGGCGGCGCACCCGGCTCTCCGCCGGATGCAGCCGGAGCTGCAGCGAATCGAAGTCCAGGCCCTTTCCGTCGGGGGTGAAGACGACGATCTCACCGTCGATGACGACCCTGGGCGCGTCCAGCGTGGCCACGGCCGCCGCCACCTCCGGAAAGTACCGCGAGAACGGGAGCTCCTTGCGGCTGGAGAGATACACGTCGTCGCCGTCACGGAAGGCGATCGCCCGAAAGCCGTCCCACTTCGGCTCGTAGTGCCACCCGTCGCCCTCGGGCAGCTCGGCGACCGACTTCGCCTCCATCGGGGCGATCGGCGGTTGAAACGGCAGGTTCATTCGGGTCATCGGTCGAACGCGTTGAGGGTCGGCTCGGCCCCCCGGCATGCTACCCTGGCTCCCCCCCGGCACGTCCGCGAATCGTCGTGGGTCGTCCCTCGTCGCCGGGGTGATGTGGATCCCCAACACGAGGAGCGTCCTTGGACGAGCAGATCGGCAAGACCGTGTGGCAGGGCCGGGTCGGCGAAGCCCCGCTGCGCGTCGACATGCTGCCGTCAGGACGAATCGCCGCCACGTGGACGATCCGCGGGAACGAACGCCGCGCCGTGGTCGACACCATCCAGCAGCTCGAACAGCGCGTGCTCTTCCAGCTGATGCTGGGCGCGGGGCCGGGGCAGGACGACATCGCGAGGGAGGTGGCCATGGCGGTCGCCGAGGGATCGGTGGATCTCCCCGACCCCACGCAGACGCCGCGGCCCCCACGCAAGAAACGAGCGCGCCGGCCCGGCCCGCCGCGGTCTCGCCGCCGCCGCTAAACGCTGATGAGGGGGCGTCGGGCGCTGCGCCGCCCGATGGTGTACCCGAGCGCATAGGCGGCCGCTCCAACCGCCGCGGCGCCGCCACCCGCCGCCGACGCCACCAGGGTCCGCCGCCGCGCCACCCGGAAGTCGATGACCTGCCAGCCTCGCTTGCGGGCCAGCGACGCCAGCCGGTAGTCGGGGTTCATCGCCACCGGATTGCCCACGAGCTCCAGCATGGGCAGGTCGTTGATGCTGTCGGAGTA
>JBHELE010000092.1:0-3492 GCA_046263235.1 Actinomycetota bacterium | reverse complement strand
CGGGCCTCGGCCCGTCGAGGAAAGTCCGGACTCCGCAGGGCAGGGTGCTGGGTAACACCCAGGCGGGGCGACCCGCGGAAAGTGCCACAGAGAGCAGACCGCCCACTGCCCCGAAGACGGCTCGCCGCCGAGGGGTGAGGGCAAGGGTGAAACGGTGAGGTAAGAGCTCACCAGCGCGCCGGGTGACCGGCGCGGCTCGGCAAACCCCACCCGGAGCAAGGCCAAGCAGGGAGCGTTCGAGGGCGGCCCGTCCGAGCTCCCGGGTCGGCCGCACCGAGCGTCGCGGCAACGCGGCGCCCAGAGAGATGGCCGCCCCCGCCTGCGGGCGGGACAGAATCCGGCTTACAGGCCGGCTCCTCGCTTCCCATCGTCGGCCTGAGTCGCTGGACGCGCCGCGAAGACGCGCCACGGGCCGGGCACGCCCTTCAGCCCGTGCTCGCCGCGTTCCTCGAACACGATCCCCGAGCCGGCCATCAGGTCCCGGACCGTCGCCGACACGAGGACCTCCGCAGGCCCCGCCAGCGCCGAGATCCGGGCGGCGATGTGGACGGCCAGCCCGCCGAGGTCGGCGCCGCGGACCTCGACCTCGCCGGTGTGGACGCCGGCGCGGATGTCGATGTCCAGTGACCGGACGGCGTCGCGGATCGCCAGTGCGCACCGCACCGCGCGGCCCGGCCCGTCGAAGGTGACGAAGAAGCCGTCCCCGGTCGTGTCGATCTCCCGGCCGCCGAACCGTTCGAGCTCCGACCGCACCAGCCGGTGGTGCTCGTCGAGAACGTCTCTCCACCGACGGTCGCCCATCTCAGCGGCGCGAGTCGTCGAGTCGACGATGTCGGTGAACAGCAGCGTCGCCAGGATCCGGTCGGGATCGGCTCCGATGCGGGCCCCGGTCAGGAACTCCTCGATCTCGGCGACGAGGGCATCGAGGCCCTCGGAGTACGGGAGGTGGTCGGTCCCGGGCAGCTCCACGAACCGGGCGTTCGGCATGAGCGAGGCGACTTCCCGGCTGAAGTCCACGTTGACGATCTGGTTCCCGCTTCGATTGAGCACCAGCGTGGGAGTGTGGATCGTCGGAAGGAGGCCCGTTACGTCGGCCAGCATGGTCTGGCGGAAGAAGTGGCCGATGGCGCCGGGTCGCACCGAATACCGCTGGAGGCGCGACAGCTGCTGCGAGAAGCGGTCGTCGCCGACACGGCTGGGGGCCAGGATCTCCACGCCGCTGACTCCTGCCCTCTGGTTCGCGGTGATGAGCTCGATGACCTGGTCGATATCCATGCCCGCGGGCTGGTGGTGCTTCGGCGCCGTGGCGAACAGGATCAACGACGCGCACCGCTCCGGGTGCACCGCGGCGAGCAACATGGCCACGAGGGTTCCATCGTTCAGCCCGATCACGGCGGCGCGCTCCGACCCGGCAGCATCCAGGACGGCGACGACGTCTTCGACCTGGGTCTCGAGGTCGGGAAGCCTGTCGATGGGGACGGGGTCGGACAGGCCCGTCCCTCTCCGGTCGAAGTGGATGAGGCGACCGAATGCGCTGAGCCGGCGGAGGAAGCGAGCGAAGTCCGGGAAGTCCCAGACCGCCTCGACGTGGTGCACCCAGGTATCGATGAGGAAGAGATCGAGAGGTCCCGAGCCCACGGTCTGGTACGCCACGTGGACGTCGCCGTTCATGGCGAACCGGGTCTCGGGGGTCGCCGGCACCGGGTCAGGATTGTAGGGCCCCCGGCCCCGCGGGAGCGGCACGACCCGGGACGCCTTGCGCGAGCTGCTCGTCTGGCCCGCGCGCTGCAGCCTACGTGTCGGCTACGGCCTCCGCGACGATCACGTCTCCGGCGGGCGTGTCCAGCCAGAGGGCGCGCTGCGTCAGGGTCCGTTCCCTGTCGACCGGGTCTGTTTCGCGGGTCTGGTGGTTGAGGTGGAGCGTGGCGCCTCCCAGCGGGATATCGAGGTGTTGATTGCCGACCGGCATCGCCTGGCCGTCGATGAAGACCTCGGCCACGCCCGACTCACCCCGGACGCCGTGCTTTTGACCGGTCGGCGTGAGGCAGGCGCTGGCAACCGCGTAGAGGACCCTGGCGCCGATCTGATGCCCGGCGGCATCGATGAACACCCTGGCGACATGAGCCTCAGCCCGCCCTTCGTTCTGCGCGGGGATCAGTGTCGTCCGCGCCGTGGCGACGTCCACCTCCACGCCGGCCACCTGCTCCGACAGCAGGCCGGCCTCGTCCTCAACGCACGGCTCGTAGCCGGGATTGGCCACGAACGGCTCGAGGGTGACCGGCCCCTCGATCCGGACCACGCTGGCGCGACAGCTGAGCACGCCCTGCGCCGCGCCGCCCGGATCCGGCAGCAGGATCAGCAGAGCCAGGGTCGCGACGGCGACGATTGCGATTCTCTTCATCGGTCACCTCCCGGTGGAGTGGAGCCGACGGTGGGCTGGACGGTTGCCGGTACGGTCGCGAGCCGCGGCCTGCGCCGAACCGGCATTCGTTTGCGGACGTGCGGGAGGGACTCGTCAGGTTCCAACGATGGCGCGGGCATCGCCACGTCTCCTCCCCATGGGGGCTCAAATCTAGGACTCCCGGGATGGCCTGTCAAGCTTGCCCGGCTTGGGGCGAAATGCGAGACGATCCGGCGGGCCGCGAGGGGGTCGCTACCGGGAGGCCGAAGCGCGCGCCAGCTGCTTGCCGGCGTGGTAGGACGAGCGGACCAGGGGGCCCGACTCGACGTGGGCGAACCCCATCTCCCTCCCGGCCCGGGCGTGCTCGGCGAACTCCTCCGGCGTGACCCAGCGATCCACCGGCAGGTGGTACCCCGTCGGCTGCAGGTACTGCCCGATCGTCATCAGGTCCACGTCGGCAGCTCGCAGGTCTCGCAGGGCCTGGGTGACCTCCTCGGGGCGCTCGCCCATCCCGAGGATCAGGTTCGACTTCGTCACCTGCCCGGGCCGGAGCTCCTTGGCCACCCGCAGCGCCTCCAGCGAGCGGTCGTAGTCGAACCCGGGCCGGATCCGCCGGTGAAGCCGGCGGACCGTCTCGAGGTTGTGGGCGAACACGTCCGGCTCGGCCTCGATCACCGTCGCGATCGCCTCGCGGTGCCCCTTGAAGTCCGGTGGCAGCACCTCGACCTTGCAGCTCGGCAAGGCGTCCCGGACGGCTCGGATCGACTCCGCCCAGATCGCCGCGCCGCCGTCGGGAAGATCGTCGCGCGCGACGCCGGTCAGGACGACGTAGTTGAGTCCCATCGCCTTGACGGCTTCCGCGATCCGTCGCGGCTCGTCCTCGTCCAAGCCGTCGGGCTTCGCCGTCTGGACGTCGCAGAAGCCGCAGCGGCGGGTGCACTTCTGCCCGAGGATCAGGAAGGTCGCCTCCCGCTCCTCCCAGCACTCGTAGATGTTCGGGCAGCCGGCCTCCTCGCAGACGATGTTCAGCTCGAGGCCCCGCATGATCCCCTTGAGGTCCCTGTAGTTCTCGCCGAACGACGCCTTCACGC
>JBHELE010000091.1:0-3200 GCA_046263235.1 Actinomycetota bacterium | reverse complement strand
GCCTGTACGAGATCGACGTGGTCATCAACAAGGCCGTGGTGTTCGCCGTGCTGGCCGGGGTGTTCACCGCGGTGTACGTCGCCGTGGTCATCGGGATCGGGACGGCGATCGGGTCGCGATCGAACTCGTTCCTGACCGTGGCCACCGCCGTCATCATCGCCGTGGTCTTCAACCCGCTCCGCGACCGGGCTCGGCGGCTGGCCAACCGGCTGGTGTACGGCGAGCGGGCCACGCCGTACGACGTCCTGTCCCAGTTCTCGGCGCGGATGGCCGGCATGTACTCAGCGGAGGACGTCCTTCCCAGGATGGCCCGGATCATGGCCGAGGGGACCGGGGCTCGGCGGTCCGAGGTGTGGCTGAAGGTCGGGAACGAGATCCGCCGGGCCGCGGCGTGGCCCGACCCCGACGGCGTCTCGCCGTCCCTCCGGGCCCAGGACGGAGAGCTTCCCGCCATCCCGGGGGTGGATCGAACCGTGCCCGTTCGTCACCAGGGCGAGCTGCTCGGAGCGCTGGCCGTGGCCAAGGCCCCGAACGACCCGATCACGCCGGTGGAGGACAAGCTCATCACCGACCTGGCCGGTCAGGCCGGCCTGGTCTTGCGGAACGTGAGGCTGATCGAGGACCTCCGGGCGTCCCGGCAGCGGCTGGTGTCCGCACAGGATCAGGAACGCCGCCGCCTCGAACGGAATATCCACGACGGCGCCCAACAGCAGCTGGTGGCGCTGAACGTGAAGCTGGGTCTGTTGAAGGCCATCGCGTCGAAGGACCCCGATCACGCCGCGCGGTTGGCCGAAGACCTCCACCGGGAGTCGACCGCCGCGCTGGAGAACCTTCGTGAGCTCGCCCGAGGTATCTACCCGCCGCTGCTGGCGGACCAGGGACTGGTCGCGGCGTTGCAGGCGCAGGCCGGCCGGGCCGCCCTGCCCGTGGATGTCGTGGCCGAGGGGGTGGGGCGCTATGGCCAGGATGCCGAGGCCGCCGTGTACTTCTGCGTGTTGGAGGCGCTTCAGAACGCAGCGAAGTACGCTCAGGCGTTTCGCGCGGTGATCACGCTTCGCGAGGTCGGCGACGCCTTGGCGTTCTCCGTGGCGGATGACGGCGTCGGCTTCGATCCCGACCGAACGCCGATGGGAACCGGGCTGCAGGGCATGGCGGACCGGCTCGCGGCGATCGGCGGCGGGCTGGAGGTCCGTTCAGCTCCGGGCGCCGGCACGACGGTCACCGGCTCTGTCCCGCTGAACTGAGAACAAGGCGGCCGGATCACGTCGTGTCTGAGCCTGATGGTTCCATCGCCGCGTGGAGACACACCGAGCCATCGCCCGAATCCTCGCGCGTCAACACGGCCTGATCACCCGCAAGCAGGCTCTTCATGTCGGACTGTCGCCTCGAAGCATCTATCAGCGCCTTGAGACGGGCTCGTGGGAACGGGCCCAACGCGGCGTGTACCGACTTGCCGCGGCACCTGGCTCCTGGCATCAGCACGTTCTGGCCGCCTGCCTCGCTGCCGGGCCATCCGCGGTGGCATCGCACCGGTCAGCGGCGGCGTTGTGGGATTTCAGCGGAAGACACAGTTCTCGAGCTGACGATCCCGGAAACGAGACATATCTCGATCCACGGAGTCATCGTTCACCGCGCAGTTCGCCTGGACAGCGCGGACGTTCGGCGGCACCAGGGCATTCCGGCGACCAGCCCGGCCCGGACGGTGGTTGATCTCGCGGCGATCCTCGGCGGTTCGAGTTGGATGCGCTGCTCGATCACGTGCTAGGCGAACGCCGACTCAGCCCCTCCCAGATCAATCGGTGCATCGAGCGCCTTGGCACGAGGGGACGGAAAGGGGCCGCGATGCTCTCAGACCTCCTCGCAAGGCGACGAAACGGCCCGCGTATTCCTGAAAGCGCTTTCGAGTGGCGCCTGCTCCGAGTCCTCACAGCGCACGGCCTGCCGGCGCCGATTCCTCAGTACGTGATTCGTCTGTCCAGAGGTCGAACGGCCAGGGTGGACTTCGCCTATCCAGCCGCGCGGCTGGTAATCGAGGCCGACAGCTACCGATACCACTCGGGGCTGACGAGCTGGTCGCACGATCGCGCTCGGAACAACCAACTCGTCGCGTTGGGCTGGCGCGTCCTGGCGGTCACGGTCGACGACCTTCGGCGAAACCCGACATCCGTCGCGGATCAGGTCGCGGCATCCCTGGGTCTGGCATGACGTTCGGAGCCTTTGTTACCGGAGATGTGCCAAACGCTCCGAACGTCGGCACCACGGCGCGGATGCCGGGGTCCGACCTCCTACTCCTCGGCGGCGGCCTCCTCGCGACGACCCATTCGCTCCTCGAAGGCCTCGATGATCTGACCGGCCAGACCGGGTTGTTCGGCGGTCAGCTCGTCGAAGGACCCCTCCGGGATGACCAGGATCTCGCTGTCGACCTTGGCCTGAGCCGCCCGCGTCCGCACCGTGTGCAGCGCCAGCGAGATCTCGCCAGTGAAGTCGCCCGGCTCGATCACGGCGAGGTCGTGCTCCTCCCCGTGCAGCTCCTGGAAGATTCGAACCGCGCCGCTCACGACCACGTACAGCGCGTCCGGTTCGGACCCCTTCTCGAAGAGCGTCTCGCCGGCGCGGAACGTCGCCAGGGACGCCGACGTCACCAGGCGGCTCAGCTGCTCGTCGTCGAGGTCCGCGAAGTCGAACGCCTTCCGCAACGCCTCGATCAGCCTGGGATCACCGGCATCGGCCACGTTCGATTCCCCCGCTCGGTTGGAAGCAGCATTATCGCGCGGCGCTCGTCCTTCCCGTCGCGGCGAGCCCGTCCACGCACATCGCCACGACGTGGTCGACGAGCTGGTCGACGTCGGGCCACGGGAACTCCGGCTTGGTGATGAGCAACGAAGTCACGCCGTGCACGGCGGCCCACAGCCCCAACGACACCAGGACCGGGTTCGCCGGGGCCAGCACGCCGGCGTCCAGGCATGCCTGCACGGTCTGGAGGAGGTGTCCGAACGCCGCGTTTTCCAGGATCCGGTCCGCCGTCCATCCTGCCGGCGGCGGCGTCATGAACAGGATTCGATACTGCTCGGGCCGATCCAGGCCGAATCGCACATACGCGCGCCCCCGGAGCCGGAGCGCATCCAACGGGTCGGTCGCGCCGGCCGCGGCCTCCTCGATGAACAGATCGAACGCGGCGAAGTTCTTCTCGCAGACGGCGT
>JBHELE010000090.1:0-5083 GCA_046263235.1 Actinomycetota bacterium | reverse complement strand
GAGCCACACCGCGGAGCGCCGCCGTCGCCGTCGCCGTCGCCGTCCCCAACGGCTGCGCCGACTCCATCGGGGACGGGGACGACCGGGCCGAGCCTGGCCGCGGTCGACGTGCGGTTCGAGCCGGTCGCCGAGCTGGACAGTCCGTTGGCCATGGCCACGAGAGAGGGCGACGAGCGCCTGTTCGTCGCAGGACAGAACGGCGTGGTGTGGGCCCTCGTGGGTGGGCCGGGGCAAGCGGCCCCGCGGGAGATCCTCGACATCGGAGACGACATCACGTCGGGCGGCGAGCAGGGGTTGCTGGGGCTCGCGTTCTCGCCCGACGGGCGGTTCATGTACCTGAACTTCACCGACCCGGACGGCCACACCAACGTTGTGGAGTATCGCTTTCGAGCGGGCCGGCCCGATCCGGGATCGCGTCGCTGCGTGCTGTTCGTGCAGCAGCCCTACAGCAACCACAACGGGGGGAACCTGGTGTTCGGACCCGATGGATACCTGTACATCGGCCTGGGTGATGGAGGGAGCGGCGGGGACCCCGAGAATCGGGCGCAGAGCCTCCGCGCGCTGCTCGGGAAGATGCTCCGGATCGACCCGCGACCCGACGGGGATCGCCCGTACGGCATCCCCCCCGACAACCCGTTCGTCGGACGGTCCGGAGCCCGCCCCGAGATCTGGGCATACGGGCTCCGCAACCCGTGGAGGTACTCCTTCGACCGGGAGACCGGCGACCTGTGGATGGGCGATGTCGGGCAGGGAGCTCGCGAGGAGATCGACCTCGAGCCGGCCGGCTCGGCGGGGGGTCGAAACTACGGCTGGAACCTCTTCGAGGGGTCGGAACGGTTCCAGCCGATCAACCCGCTGCCGGTGCCGAACGACGCGGTCCGGCCGATCCTCGATTACCCCCGCACCGGGGGCGCGTGCGCGGTGACCGGCGGGTACGTGTACCGCGGGGCCGCCATCCCGGCCCTCCGGGGGGCCTATTTCTTCGGTGACTACTGCGATGGGCGGGTGCGGGCGGTGGCGCCGCGGGACGGCCGAATCACCGGACGGCGGGTGGTCGGCGCCGTCGACGGCCTGTCGTCGTTCGGAGAGGACCAGGACGGCGAGCTGTACGCCCTGTCGTTGAGCGGGACCGTCTACCGGATCGTTCCGGCCTGAGCCGCGTCCTCAGTGGTGATGGCCATCGTGGCCGTCGTGACCGTGGCCGTCGTGGCCCCCGCCCACGGTGACCGGCGTCCCCGGCGCCACGGCCAGTCCAAGTGGCTTCCTGACCAGCGTCCGGCTGGCCCGAGCGAGCGTTCGGGCCGTCTCCAGCAGCGCCGTCCCGGCCGGTGAATCGGGCTGGGACACCACCAGGGGGATGCCACTGTCGCTTCCCTCCCGCAGATCCGCCATCAACGGGATCTGACCGAGGAGCGGCACGCCGAGCGTCGTCGCGGCCTCCTGACCGCCACCCTCGCCGAAGATCGCGGTGCGTTCGCCGCAGTGGGGGCAGACGAAATACGACATGTTCTCGACCACACCGACCACGCGAAGGTGCGTCTGCTCGACCATCTTCCCGGCCCGTTCGGCGACCTTTCGAGCCGCCTCCTGCGGCGTGGTCACGACCAGCATCTGCGCGCCCGGCAGGAAGCCCGCCACGGAGATCGAGACGTCACCGGTGCCCGGCGGCAGGTCGGCCAGGAGGAAGTCGAGCTCGCCCCAATAGACGTCGGCCAGGAACTGGTTCACGGCCTTGTGGAGCATGGGACCGCGCCAGATGACGGGCTGCTCCTCCGGCACGAAGAAGCCCATCGAGATGACCTTCACTCCGTGGGCCTCCAGCGGCATGATCATCCCGTTGAACCCCACGGGCCGCCCGGACACGCCGAGCATCCGGGGGACCGAGAAGCCCCACACGTCGACGTCGACCACGCCGACGCGGTGCCCCTCTGCGGCCAGCGCCGCTGCCAGGTTCACGGTGACACTGGACTTCCCGACACCGCCCTTGCCCGAGGCCACGGCGATGACCGTGGTCGTGCCGTCGGTGAAGAACTGCTGCTGAGGAGGGGCTGCCCCCGCCGGAGATCCGCGGAGCTTGGCCACCAGGGCCTGCCGCTGCTGCTCGCTCATCGGAGACAGACGGACCTCGACGCCCCGGACTCCGGGCAACGGCATCACGGCGCCCCGAACGTCGTGGTCGATGCGGTCCTTCAGGGGACACCCCTCGATCGTGATCAGCACATCGACGACGACCGTGCCGTCCTGCACGGCGATGTCCTTGAGCATCCCGATGTCCTCGATCGGCCGGCCGATCTCCGGGTCCAGGACCTGGCGCAGCGCTTGACGGACCTCTTCGGTGGTGGGCATGTCTCTCGTCTCCGAGCTGAGTCGAAATGGGTGTGGCCGGTGTTGCCCTTCGATATTACGCGCCCTGGGTGGAACCCTCGGCCGGGCCCGCCGGCGCCGCCGACTCCGCCACGGGATCGACCAGCCGAGCCAGGGACGGGCCACGTTCGGACTGCAGTCGCTGCGCCACGGCCGCCGCCTCCCGCATGACCCGCAGGACGTTTCCCTGGCTGATCAGGGCGCATTCGCGCTCCGAATAGCCGCGGGAGAGGAGCTCCGCGAACAGCGCCGGGTACGTCGAGACGTCCGCCAGGCCCTGGGGGACGTTCGGCGTCCCGTCGAAGTCGCCCCCCACGCCGATGTGCTCGATCCCGGCGATATCCCGGATGTGGTCGATGTGATCGGCGACGTCTCCGACCGAGGCGGACGGGGCCGAATGGGTCTCGCCCCACGTCTTCATCCCGGCCTCGAGGGCCTCCCGGTCGCCGGGATGCGAGGCTCGGAGTCGCTCCATCTCGTGGAACTGGCCCCACCACGCGGCCGCCCCGGCGTCGTTCAGGAACTCGGGCACGAACGTGACCATGACGATCCCGTCGCGGTCCCGGACGAGTTCCAGCACGTCGTCGGGGACGTTGCGAAGGACGTCGGCGCGGGCCCTCGTGTTCGAATGGGAGAAGATCACCGGGGCCGCGCTGGCCTCGATGGCGTGCCGCATGGTGTCGGCGGACACGTGCGACAGGTTGACCAGGATCCCCAGCCGATTCATCTCCCGGACGACCTCCTCCCCGAACGCCGTCAGTCCTCCGTGCTCCGCCCGGTCCGTCGCCGAGTCCGCCCACGCGGTGTTGTCGTTGTGCGTAAGGGTCATGTAGGCGGCGCCCAGGCGGGCCAGGGTTCGGAGGGCCCCCAGGGAGCCGCCGATCGACTGCCCGCCCTCCACCCCGATCATCGACGCCACGCGGCCGCGGGCCGTGGCCCGGACGACGTCGTCCGCCGTTCTCGCCAGCTCGAAGGTCTCCGGGTACCGGTCGACCATCCGGAACAGCGCATCGATCTGCTCCAACGTCGCCGTCACCGCCTGGTCTCCCGGAAGGTCGGACGGCACGTACACCGACCAGAACTGCCCGCCCAGCCGGCCGGCCCGGATCCGTTCGATATCGGTCATGAGACCCGGTTGCGGCGCCTCGATGTCCAGGCGACCGAAGTCGTATCCGACCCGCAGCCGCAGCTCCCACAGGAGGTCGTTGTGGCCATCCACGAACGGTGCTCGGTCCAGGATCGCCCGTGCGTCCCTGAGATGGCGTTCGCTCGCTCCGGCCACGAGGCGAGGATCGTACCGGCGGCGTCGGTCCCGTGACGTCGGGTTCCGCCACAATGACGGGCGTACGTGCGAGCGGGGAGACCATCTGAATGCCGGAGACGAAGGCGCTGGAGGTCCACAAGGCGCTGGCCGACGACACCCGATATCGCCTGTACCGCTACATCGGGCTGGCCGGCCGGCCGGTGTCGGTCCGCGAGATGTCCCGGCGGTTGTCGCTGCATCAGAACACGCTTCGTCCGCACCTTCGGCGGTTGGAAGAGGCCGGACTGGTGTCGCGGGAGGTTCGAAAGACCGCGTCGGTCGGACGGCCCCAGATCCTGTACACGGTCCTCGAGCCAACGGGGGAGGAGGGACGGGATTACCGGCTCCTGGCGGAGATGCTGTGCGGGCTGGTGCGGGGTCCCCGCCAGGTCGAGCGGGCCCAGGAGCTGGCTCGTCAGTGGGGGGCGTACCTCGTGGCCCAGCGCGCGCCGAAGCCGGGGATCCGCCTGCCCTCCGGGCGAAACCTGGCCTTGCTCCAGGAGTCGATGTCGAAGGCCGGGTTCGATCCGAGGTTCCGCCGCCTCAGCGGGTCAGGAGTGGAGGTGGCGCTTCGCGACTGCCCGTTCCGCGATCTCAGCGATGACTACCGGGAGCTGGTCTGCACGCTGCACCGCGGCCTGATCGAAGGCATGCTCGGCGGCCTGAAGCCCCCCATGGCCCTGACGGAGTTCCAGCCGTTCGCGGAGCGGACGATCTGCCGGATGCGGGCGGGCTGAGCGTCACCGACGAGCGATGGGAATGGGCCCTTCGACCGTCCGGGCGATCGAGCCGGGCGATCGCCCATGGATCGAGTCCATGGCGGGCCGTCTGTGGGGCGCCGACTTCGTGGTCGCCCACGGGCGCGTCTTCCGTCCCGTCGAGCTGCCGGGGTTCATCGCCGACGACGGCGGCCCCACCGGCCTGCTCACGTATCGGATGGACGACGACGGCGACCTGGAGGTCGTCACCATCGACGCGCTCGACGGCGACCGGGGGACCGGCACTGCCCTGCTCGAGGCCGCCGTGGAGGAGGCTCGCCGCGCCGGAAGCCGCCGGGTCTGGCTGATCACCACGAACGACAACCTGACCGGGCTGGCGTTCTACCAGAAGCGCGGGTTCCAGCTGGTCGAGCTGCGTCCGGGAGCGGTGGACCGCTCTCGTGACCTGAAGCCCCAGATCCCCCTGGTCGGGCCCTCCGGCATTCCGATCCGCGACGAGCTCGTCCTGGAGCAGGAGCTGTGACGGCCGGGGCCGCCGCTACCGTTGGCGCCGAGTGGCCGGTCCGGCCGGTCCGCCTCGGCGCTGCGCCTCCCCGCCGTTGCCGAAGGAGCGGTCGGTCAACCCCGTCACGTTCGACAGCAGGTTGCTGAGCTCCATCGGGACCACGAACTTCGTAGACGCCGACGACCCGATCTG